>NZ_DALZCD010000124.1:0-12264 GCF_031978025.1 Erwinia sp. | reverse complement strand
CCGATAACCGCGCCAGCATCGCTCTGCATGAGAAAAAAGGCTTTACGCTGGCGGGCACGTTGAACGAGGTCGCCTGGAAGTTTGATCGCTGGCTGAATCTTGCCTTTTACCAAAAGCGGCTGAACGACAGCCCGGTCAGGCCAGACACGTCGCGATAAAGTCGCTGGCACCGCGCGCTCCGCGGGCTGAAATAGTATGGCCAACCGAAGCGTCAAACTGGATACTGACCTTTGCGCCCAGCTCGCGTAACTGTCTGGCTGCCGCTTCGCTTTCCGCACAGGGAACCACGCTGTCGGCCATACCGTGGATCAGCATGATCGGCGTTTCCGTCGGCATTTCATAAGGCAGCGGCGAGGCCAACCTGCCGGAAAAAGCGACCACGCCCGCTACCGGCCAGCGGCCGGATACCACCGCATCCAGCGCCATGATGCTGCCCTGAGAGAAACCGACCAGCACCACGTTATTCAGGCGATCCTGCATCTGATGGACGGCCAGAATAGCGGCAAGCTGGTTGTCGAACGCTTGCCGTGCGTGATAAACCCGCTCTGCACGGTTGGCTGGCGTGACGCCGCTCAGGCTAAACCATTGGTAGCCGGCGCCGTGTTCAAAAGGAAAGGGCGCATCGGGACTGGTAAACGCCACACTCGGCAGGCCTTCGGCCCAATGCGCGCCCAGTCCGGCCAGATCTTTACCGTTGCTGCCGACACCATGCAGTAAAATAATCAATCCTTTCGTCACGGGGCTTCTCCTGTTGAGCCGTCCTCCGGTGTGGAAACGGTTTCACTCAAGGCTACACCGATCCCGGCAGGATGATAATCCCTTGCTCAGCGCGGATATTCTTTCCGAAATGGAACGAATCACCAGCCACGATCCCACTCCGCCTCGCCCGCATAATGCACTTCCAGAAACTCCGTTAGCGCGCGTACCTTGTGCGCCAGATGGCGCGCGGGGGGATAAACGGCGTACAGGCCCAGCGGGGGCATTTCATACTGACGGAACAGCGGCACAATTATGCCGCTACGCAGCTGATTTCCGGCGATAAACGTGGGCATTCGGGCAATGCCCAATCCGGCCGCCGCCGCGCTCAGGCAGGCTTCAGCATTGGAAAAACGTAGCCTCCCCTGAACCGCTACCGACAGAACGCGTTCGCTGCCGTCGCGAAACTGCCAGTTCAGAGGCTCGCGAAAATTGGTATCGATAATGCAGTCGTGCTGCGCCAGCTGGCGCAAATCTTCTGGCGTGCCGTGCGTGTGCAGATAACTTTCACTTGCCGCCACGATAATACGAATATCGCTCAGCCGCCGCGCGATGAGGCTACTGTCACTGAGCCTGCCAATACGCAGCGCGACGTCGAACCCCTCATCCACAATATTGACCGTGCGGTCGGCGAAGCTGACGTCCAGCTCAATTTCCGGATACTCTTTGGCAAAGGCGATCAGCACCGGCGCCAGGCTAGTGGTGCCGAAGGTCAGCGGCGCGGTCAGTTTCAGACGGCCTGAAGGCTTGCCAGAAGCATGGCGTACCGAGGCATCCAGCGCGTCAAAGTCGTCAAGAATGCTTTTGATACGATCAAAATAAGCCTGACCTATTTCCGTCGGGAAAAGCGCTCGGGTGCTGCGCTTCAGCAGCTGCACGCCCAGCTCGCTCTCCAGGCGGGAGATGAGTTTCGACGCCTGCCCGCTGCTGGTGCCCATACGTTCTGCCGCGGCGGCAAAGCTTCCCAGTTCCATTACCGCTACCAGCATACGATCACAATCAAGCCGTTCCATTTCCGCCCCTTTGCCTCGGTCTTTGTTGTTATTATGCGCTCGTCGCCAGCGGCTTCCTGTCCGGGCCTGCTAGCAATTGTCTGTTCGGCTCCCTGAGGGTATAAAAAAATCGGCCAGCAGGCCAGCCAGCGTTGCGGGCGCCTCTTCCGGAATATAGTGGCCCACGCCGACAAGGGTGCCGCCTGTTACCTGAACGGCCAGCTGTTGCAGCGTCGTCAGCAGGATATCGCCCACGCTGCCTTCCGCCCCGACAGCCAGTACCGGCATCAATAATTTTTGCTCTGCCCGCAGCCGTGCAGCCGCCAGCGAGGCGGGCGAAAAGCCAGTACGATAGTAGCTCAGCGCCGAGCGTAGCGCGCCGGGAAGCTGATTAACACGGACGTACTCTTCCAGATCGGCTGGGGTAATGCTCCAGCTTTTCAGGGATTTTGCCGCAAACAGCCAGCCGATCAGTTCGCGTTCACGGCCCGCAAACAGCAGCTCCGGCAGATCGTTTAGTCGGTTAAAGGCAAAGTGCCAGCTTTTCACATTGGCTTCGTCAGAAGGAATGCCGGGCGGCGGCGGGGGAGAAATGCCCGGCAGTGCCGCGTCGAACAGCGCCAGCCGTTTCACCTCTTCTGGCCAGTCGGCTGCCAGCGCATAGCCAATCCAGCTGCCGATATCGTGGCAAACAACATCAATCGGGCCCGATTCGTTCAGCCTGAGCGTGGCGATCAGCTCGTGAATATCGCTGGCGGCAGTGGTCATATCGTAGCCGTCGGCGGGATGGGCTGAATCGCCCAGACCACGTGGATCGACCGCGATTACGCGGCGGCCGGCCGCAACCAGCAGCGGCATCACGTAGCGCCAGGCGTACCAGCTTTGCGGCCAGCCGGGCAGCAGCAGGACGGGTTCGCCGCGGCCGCCAGCGACGTAATGAAGCCGAATATCATTGACCTGAACATAATCCTGACGGAATTGCTGCCAAAAACGGGTGGGCTGAAAGGCGGTTATGGCCTGACGGTCGGCCTCGGTGTCGGTAGGAATGCGCATGATAACCTCTTCTTTTGGGGATGATCGTTTCCAAATTGGATGCCAGTTGGCCTGCCGAACGCGCAGGCTCAAAGGGTGTGTAAGAGCGGTTTGTCAGCCGAGCAGCATCAGGGCGTTATTCACCAGCTGCGCCATTTCTTCTGCCGTACGGCCGGTCTTGCCAAGCACGCGCATTCCCTGCGTCAGGCAAAGCAGCATGGCTGCCGTAGCGGGTACGTTCAGGTCGCCAGAAACGGAGCCATCCAGCTGTCCCAGCCGCAGGAACTCGTCAAAGCGCGCTTCGTTGGCATTCAGCGATTGTGTAATGCGGTGCGCCAGTTCATCGTGGCGCGTAGCCAGCTCGACGGCGCAACTCACCACCAGGCAGCCACGCCGTCCGGTTTCGCCCACGCTGCTTTCGCTGTAGTGGCACAACAGCGCCGCCACTTTAGCCCGCCCGTTGGGCGCGACAGCGAGGCGTCGGTTCAGCGCTTCATTGCGCAGCTGCTGATAGCGGGTCAGCGCCGCCAGGAAAATCGCCTGCTTGTCGGCAAAAGCTTTATAAAGGCTGCCCGGGGTAACCTGCATCGCACGGGCCAGCTCGCTGATGGACGTTCCGGCATAGCCCTGCTCGCTGAACAGAGCGATAGCACCGTCCAGAGCAAGATCGGGATCGAATTCGCGCGGGCGCCCCGGCTGGCGTAAAGAGGATGTTTTCATTCTTTCATAATAGGGAATGATCGTTTCCTAATCAAGTCCCATCGCGCTTCGCGTTCGTCACAACGCAGGAAAATGCACTATTATCAATTTTTTGGCTGTAAAAGTGAGCTAGCTATGCTGTATCGCCGCTTTGAGAAACTGATCGATATTTTTCAGGACGCCCCCAGCGACACGCCGCCCAATCGCGTCTGGGCTTTTTACGTCTACTATCTGCGCCAGGTGTGGCAAAGTTTTGCTTTATTGCTGGCGATCGGACTGGTCGCTTCGCTGATTGAGGTATCGCTTTTCCGCTTTTTGAGTTCCATCATTGATATGGTGAACACCACGCCCGCTGGCCGCTTTTTCAGCGAGCACGCCAGCGAGCTGCTCTGGATGGCGGCGGTGGCGTTGATTTTCAGGCCGATTTTCATCGGTCTGCACGATCTGCTGGTGCACCAGACCATCAACCCCGGCATGACCAGTATGATCCGCTGGCAAAATCATAACTACGTGCTGCGCCAAAGCCTGAATTTTTTTCAGAGCGACTTCTCTGGCCGCATCGCCCAGCGCATTATGCAGACCGGCAGCGCGCTACGCGATTCGGCCGTACAGGCGGTGGATGCGCTCTGGCACGTGCTGATTTACGCCATCACTTCACTGGTGCTGTTCGCCGAGGCGGACTGGCGGCTGATGATCCCGCTGCTGCTGTGGATCGTGGGTTATGTCGTCAGCATGAGATATTTTGTGCCGCGCGTAAAATCTCGTTCCGTTGCCTCTTCTGACGCGCGGTCGAAGCTAATGGGCACTATTGTAGACGGTTACACCAATATCACCACGCTAAAGCTGTTTGCCCACAGCGATCTGGAAAAGGCTTACGCGCGTGAGGCTATTGGCGATCAAACGGATAAAACGCGTCAGCAGGGCCGCATGGTGACCAATATGGATGTGGTGGTGACTACGCTGAATGGCCTGCTGATCGTCACCACCACGGGCCTGGCGCTGTGGCTGTGGACGCAGTCGCTGATTAGCGTGGGCGCTATCGCGCTGGCTACCGGGCTGGTGATCCGCATCGTTAATATGTCCGGCTGGATCATGTGGGTGGTCAACGGCATCTTTGAAAATATCGGTATGGTGCAGGATGGGCTACAAACCATTGCCCAGCCCGTGAGCGTCGCCGATAAGCCGCAGGCGCCCGCATTAAAAGTCAGCCAGGGTGAGATCCGTTATGAGCAAGTCGATTTCAACTATGGCCAGGCGCGGCGGGTCATCGACAAGTTGCAGTTGACCATTCGACCTGGCGAAAAGATTGGCCTGATCGGGCCGTCGGGCGCAGGAAAATCGACGCTGGTGAATTTGCTGCTGCGCCTGTATGACCTCGACGGCGGCCGCATAGTGATTGACGGGCAGGATATCGCCCATGTCAGTCAGGAAAGCCTGCGAGCGCAGATCGGCATGATTACTCAGGATACCTCGCTGCTGCACCGCTCAATACGCGACAACCTGCTTTACGGCCGGCCAAATGCCACCGAAGAGCAGCTGCAGCAGGCGATCCATCGCGCAAAGGCCGATGAGTTTATCCCGCTACTCTCCGATCCGCAGGGTCGCGTGGGGCTGGATGCGCAGGTGGGTGAGCGCGGCGTGAAGCTTTCCGGAGGCCAGCGTCAGCGTATCGCCATTGCCCGAGTGTTACTGAAGGATGCACCGATCCTGATTATGGATGAGGCAACTTCCGCGCTGGATTCGGAAGTAGAAGCGGCCATCCAGGAGAGTCTGGAAACGCTGATGGGCGGCAAAACGGTGATCGCTATTGCCCACCGCCTTTCTACTATCGCTAAAATGGATCGGCTGGTCGTGCTGGAAGAGGGCCGTATTGCTGAAATGGGCAGCCATAGCGAGCTACTGGCACAGAACGGGCTGTATGCTCGCCTGTGGCAGCACCAGACGGGCGGCTTCGTCGGTGAGGAGTAAACCACGCGGGCAGCCTCCGGGCTGCCCTTATTCGCTGCCGCGACGGTAAGGCAGCGACTCACGGGCTTCTACCGCCCAGGCCTGCACGCCGGGCCGCTCCTGACGCAGGTAGTCCGCTACCGCCTCAAACAATCCCTCATGCCGTAAATAATGCCAGGATTCGGTGATGACAGGCTCAAAGCCCCGCACCAGCTTGTGCTCGCCTTGTGCACCCGCATCAAAGCGCTTCAGCCCGTGTGCGATAGCGTAGTCCATCCCCTGATAAAAACAGGTTTCAAAATGCAGCCGGTTAAACTCTTCCAGGCAGCCCCAGTAGCGGCCATAAAGCGTTTCGCCGTCCACCAGACAGAAAGCCATCGCGACGGCCTGGCCGTTTTGCGTTGCCAGCACCACGCGTATCGCCTCCGGCATTCTCTCGGCCAATAAACTAAAGAAGCGACGGGTGAGGTAAGGGCGCTGACCGCGCACTGCGTAGGTGTTGGCGTAGCAGGCGTAAACAAAATCCCAGTGCGCTTCACTAAGCTGATGACCAGCCAACCACTCGAAGGCAAATCCCTGACTGGCGACCTGTTCGCGCTCTTTGCGTATCTGCTTGCGCTTGCGTGACATCAGTGTGTCCAGAAAGTCCTGGAAATCGCGATAGCCGGGATTGTGCCAGTGATACTGACAGCCGAGACGTGGCAACCAGTGCGCTTCCGCTGCCACCAGCTCGCGGGTTTGCGCATCGCCAAAATTGATATGGGCGCTGTGCAGCTGACGCTGATGAAGAAAATCGGGAATGTGGTGCAGCAGCTTTGCCGCAAAGGCCCTGTCGCCCAGCAGTCTTGCGCCGGTCACCGGACTGAACGGCACGGCGGCCAGCCATTTAGGATAGTAGGGCAAACCGGCACGCTGGCAGGCGTCTGCCCAGGCATGGTCAAAAACGTATTCGCCCATCGAATGACTTTTGCGATAGCCTGGCAGGGCGGCGCGGATTTCGCCTTGTTCTTCCCACAACAGGTGCTCTGGCTGCCAGCCGGTCCCTTTCCCCAGGCTGCCGCTCTCTTCCAGGGTGCTGAGAAAGGCGTGCCGGAGAAAAGGCTGATCGTCCGGGAGCAAAGCATCCCACTGACTGGCGGGTAGATCGGCCAACTGCGTCAGAAGGGTTAGCGACATAGGGGCACTCCATCTTCATGCGGGCAGGCATTGCCCGATTTACCATGACGCTAAAGTGAAGGTTTTACGCGCGAAGATCAACGTCTTCCCGCGCGGGTCGCTAGAGTCTGCGCACCAAAGGAGCATTGCCGGTCGGGTACGTTTTGTCCTCCAACGTTTCGCCACCGACGCGTTCAATCGGTCCCATCACAAACAGAAAGCAGCAGGCGGCAACAATGCAGTGAGCGCCGACAAAGACCAGGCCAAGGCTGTAGCTGCCGGTCAGCGCAACCAGAAAGCCGAACATAATAGGCGTGACGATCCCGGCAATATTGCCGACGCAGTTAAAAATAGCGCCTGCCAGGCCAACGGCTTCTTTGGGGGCGGTATCGCTGATCACCGCCCAGGTCCCCGCACCGGCGGCCACGCCCTTGCCGTAAAAAGCAAAGGACATAATGGCGATAACCCAGAAGTTACTGTTTACCCCGGCAGCGGCCATCAACGTGGCGGCCATCAGCATGCCGACGATATAAGGCGTTTTACGCGCCCAGGAAACCGACCAGCCGATTCGAATCAGGTAATCAGAGATAATACCGCCGGAAATGCCGCCGGCAAAACCGAACAGGGCTGGCGCAACGGTAGCGAAACCGGCATGCAAAATATCCATGCCGCGAGCCTGCACCAGATACACAGGGAACCAGGTGATAAAGAAATAGCTCAGCGCGATAATGCAGTATTGGCCAATATAGGCACACCACAGCATCCGGTTGGTTAGCAGCTTGCGAAAGGTGGCACCGGAAACAGGGGATTTATCCTTACGTTGCTGCGCCGAATCGATATCAATCAGGCCGCCGCCCGCCACAATATAATCCAGTTCCTGCGGCGACACGCTGCGGTGCGTGCGCGGTTCCTGCATATACCAGAGCCAGACAAAGAAGGCGATAATGCCGATAACGCCGAGGACGAAGAAGGGCCACGGCCAGCCAAATTCGGACACCAGCCAGCCAGAAAGAGGCGAAAAGATGCCAACAGCAAAATATTGTGAGGAAGCGAACAGCGAGGAGGCACGGCCGCGTTCGGCTTTCGGAAACCACATGATGGCGACGCGGGCGTTAGCCGGAAAACTCGGTGCTTCGATCAGCCCCAGCGCAAAGCGCAGCGTAAACATAATCACCAGGGCGCTGGTCAGCCCGGTGGAGAATTCGCCGACGAAGCCCATCGCCAGGGTGGAGAGTGACCAGAGCACCAGCGTGACGCCATACACTCTTTTCGTGCCGAAACGGTCCAGAAACAGACCTCCCGGGATCTGACCTATCACATAGGCCCAGCTAAAAGCCGACAGGACAAAACCGAGCTGGAGGGGCGAGAGGCCGAACTCATCTTTAATCGCACCGCCTGCAATAGATAAAATGGAACGATCCGCATAGGCAATAACGGAAAGAAACAGTATCAGCATTAATATCCACACGCGCACGTGCGATCCGTTTTTAGCAGTCATAGCGCTTACCCTTATTGATTGTCGCTCTGAATACAGGCGCAGAGATGACGAAGCTTGCCGCAGCGGCAGGAGAGAAAGGAAAACGACAGCAGACGTTTTAATCACTATAGGAGGCGGTTTTCGGTCAGGTCATTGTGCTGTTGTCGGGATTAACAGGGGGTTTTTTGCGATACATTCAGAACTATGCACAAGGCAGCTTGAACTCCTTCACATTCCGGCATTTATCCGCGGCGCTTGCCGCGCCGCTTTCCCGGAACGTGCTCTGCGTCTGGTTTTCTTTGCTGACTCTCTTCTATAAGCGGCGTTATATCAGGGATCGATCATAGTTGGTCCGGCGATGCGCAGCACGTTGTAGAACCAGGTTTTTGCGGTGATATCGCCGATTTCAGTATGTGCATAGAGGAAAACTTCCTGATTAGGCACGTGGAAAGGCAGCTCCAGCATCCGCCCATTGCCGCGACGCGCATAAATTCTGGCGGCACTGGAAGGCAGCGTGACCAGCAGATCGCTGGAGGCGATGAGTTCACCCAGCGCGGCGAAATGCGGAACCTCCAGCGCGATTTCGCGCTCCAGCTCAAACTCTTTTAACCGGTCCTCTACAATATGATGGCCGCTGGTGGCAGCGACCACCACATGGCGTTCCTGCATATAGTCATCCAGCGACAGGCTCTCTTTAATCCGCGGATGATCGACATTAAGCAGGCAGACGTAGCGTTCGTAGGCCATCAGTTCACGCTGTGCGGAGGAGACGGACTCATTACGGCTGCACAGCGCCGCGTCGATACGGCCGGTCAACAACCATTCGTCCAGCTTGTGGACATCGACCGGGATCACTTCCAGCTGGATATGCGGCGCCACATTGCGGAAAAGCGTAATCAGTTTTGGTAACAGCAGCAGCTCCCCCAGGTCCGTTAGCGCAAGACGGAACTTGTAGTGCGACGTTTCCGGCGAAAATATGCGGGTTTCCGCCACGGCTTTTTCTATGCCGGTTAGCGATTTTTTAAATACTTTGTAAAGCTGCATCGCGGTTGGCGTGGGTTCCATCCCTTTCCGGCTGCGTTTAAACAGCTCATCGTTAGTTTCGCTGCGCAGGCGGGCAAGCGCATAGCTGGCAGAAGGTTGAGTGATAAAGAGTCGATCGGCGGCCCCGCTAACGCTGCGGGTTTCATAGATAGCGGTAAAAACGCGCACAAGATTAAGATCCAGCATGGCCACCTCTATAGAGACTATCTATTAACGAAGATTAAAATTATCTATTTGAACTATTTTACACTTCTTTATATCCTTCCGGCAAATTTTGATAAGTTACGAATTTTGTTGCATATCTAAATTTAACTAATAAAAACATATAGATATAATATTACATCGTGGAATGGCGGCGTCATATGCAGGTGCCGCAGCAGGAGAAAGTCAGTGAAAGGTGAAATCGTAGACGTCATTATCGACTGGATTGAAGCGCATCTGGACGATGGACTGAATATTGAGGCCGTGGCCGCGCGTTCTGGTTATTCTAAATGGCACTTACAACGTGCTTTTAAAGAGAAAAAAGGCATGACGCTGGGCAGTTTTATTCGCTATCGGCGCCTGGATGAGGCGGCAAAAAGCCTGGTGACCTCCCATAAAACCATCATGACCATTTCTATGGATTTAGGGTTCTCTTCCCAACAATGTTTTCAGCGCGTTTTCAAAAAGCACTTTAACGTGACGCCAAGAGATTATCGTAATCAGCATCGCGAGCTGCACTGAATTCGCGCATCCCTGAATAAACACACCTATGAAAAAATATGCTCTTCTTATTGCGCTGGTCATAAGCGGAAACGGTCTTGCTGCCGTTTCCGTCCGGCCAGCTGGCGTGCAGACGGCTACCCTGTGTGAGCCGGGTTTATGCCTGCAGCCCGTTCGGGCCGGTGATGAACTGGTACGAGGGATGGGCGGCATTGACCGCCAGGCGCGTCGGGTGCTTGAACCCGTATCGGCAGGCATGTTGGTCGATTGGGTGGAATAAATCTGTAAAATTCCCCGACGCCGAGGGGGGCCGTGAAAAATTTAACATTCCATCAGGTATACTACCGCCCGTGTTAACCTGTTTACGGAATGCTATGGAACGTTTCACTGAAAACCTTATTTATGCTTCGCGCTGGCTGCTGGCGCCTGTTTACCTTGGGCTGTCACTGGGCCTGATGGCGCTGGCCATCAAGTTCTTCCAGGAAGTTTTTCATCTGCTGCCTGACGTGCTGGCTATGGCAGAAAACGATCTGGTGCTGGTGCTGCTGTCAATGATTGATCTGACGCTGGTTGGCGGCCTGCTGGTGATGGTGATGCTCTCCGGGTACGAAAACTTCGTTTCCAGGCTGGATATTTCCGAACACAGAGAGAAGCTGAGCTGGCTGGGAAAAATGGATTCCGGATCGCTCAAGAATAAAGTAGCGGCTTCGATCGTGGCGATCTCTTCTATTCATCTGCTGCGCGTGTTTATGGATGCGCGCAACATCCCTGATAACAAACTGATGTGGTATGTCATTATCCACCTGACGTTTGTGCTGTCCGCTTTTGTGATGGGTTATCTGGACGCCATGTCCCGTAAAGATAAAAACGCCACACACTGATTGCCCGTTGCCCGGATTCCCGCCCGGGCAATTTAGCCGCTATTTAGTGCCTGCCGCGAATTTTGCTTGCTACCTGACCAACAAATCGCATAAAAAAGCGATTCTTCTTGCCGATAAAGAAAGAATCGTCCTGTCTCGTCACCTTTTACCTGCCAGTGCCTGGTTTCTGCTTTGCATGACTTAGCGGACAGCACTGTGTCAGCCCGGGCCGCGATGCGTTTATGCAACAGAGGAAAACCATGTCAGATGATTAGTCGACGCCGGTTAATAATGGGAACCGGCGCAGCCATGCTGGCGATGACCGCCGGAAAATTGTTTGCCAGAGAAGACATTATTCCCCTGTGGCCGGAAGAGCCTCCGGGTGGCGGCGGGCCGCGAGGCAAAGTACATATTTCCGCCAATGGCGCCTGGTCAAATATCGTCAGCCCGGCTATCCAGCGCTTTCAGCCGCAGACGCCCAACGGCTCGGCGGTGCTGATCGCGGCGGGCGGTGGCTATCATTGGATCGGCATGGGCGGTGAGGCATGGCCCGTGGCACGTTGGCTGAATGCTCGCGGCTATACGGCCTACGTGCTGAGCTATCGCTTGCCGCATGAAAAATGGCACGCGGGCCGGCTTGCGCCTTTTCAGGACGCGCAGCGAGCGGTCAGGCTGGTGCGGTCGATGGAGAAAAAAGTGCATTTGCTGGGCTTTTCCGCTGGCGGTCACCTGATGGGCATGACGGCGGCCCGCCCGGATTTCGTGACCTATGCGCCGCAGGACACGCTGGATCAGATTGTGCCCGTAGCGGACAGCGTCGCGCTTATCTATCCGGTGATTACGCTGGAGGCGCCTTATACCCATACGCGTACACATAGCGAGATCGTAGGGAAAAATGCTTCGCCAGCAGATGAGGCCGGGTGGTCGGTAGAAAATTACGTCACGCGTCGCTTTCCGCCTACCTTTCTGGCTCAGGCAGAAGACGACCCTACCTCAAACCCGCACAACACGCAGATTATGCATGATGCCTGTCGGCGCATGGGGGTGTCGGTCGAGCAGATCAAAATAACCCGAGGCGGTCATGGTTTTGGTTTGGGAAGGGCAGGGTCGCCTGCGGCTATCTGGGATGAGGCCTACGCTATCTGGCTGGCGGGACGTCGATAAACGTCCCGGCGCCTTCCGGTCGGCTATTTTCTGAGCCGTACCCGATCGACCGCATGGTCGGTGCTTTTGGTCATAATCAGGCTGGCTCTTTCGCGAGTAGGTAGGATGTTCTCTTTCAAATTCATAAGGTTAATCTCTTCCCACAGCTGCGTAGCGATCCCTACCGCCTCGTCTTCAGGCAGCTTCGCATAGTGATGGAAGTAGGAATCCGGATCGGTAAACGCGCCCTGACGGAACTTGAGAAAGCGATTAATGTACCAGCGGCGAAGCAGATCTTCCGGCGCATCCACATAGATAGAGAAATCCACGAAGTCAGAAACGAAAACGTGATGCGGATCGTGCGGATAATCCATGCCGCTTTGCAGCACGTTCAGCCCTTCCAGAATGAGGATATCCGGCTGCTGCACAACCTTGTCACCGTCGGGGATCACATCGT
>NZ_DALZCD010000123.1:0-12379 GCF_031978025.1 Erwinia sp. | reverse complement strand
CCCGCCCCGCCGTTATTTATTTTTCAACCTGCTGCACATCGATACGACGGGATTCGTCCATCATCGCGGCTTTGGCGCGGATGCGCGCTTCCAGCTGGTCAATCATATCGTCGTTGTCCAGACGCTCGCGCAGGCGCACGCCGTCCTCATAAAAGCCGCTTTTCTTATTGCTGCCGGTAACGCCAAGCGTAGAAACCAGCGCCTCGCCCGGCCCGTTAACCACACAGCCGATAATCGAGACGTCCATTGGCGTAATGATATCTTCCAAACGCTGCTCCAGCGCGTTAACGGTACCGATCACATCAAACTCCTGGCGGGAGCAGGTTGGACAGGCAATAAAGTTAATGCCGCGGGAACGAATGCGCAGGGATTTCAGAATATCAAAACCGACCTTCACCTCTTCGACCGGATCGGCCGCCAGCGAAATACGCAGCGTATCGCCAATCCCTTCCGACAGCAGCAGGCCCAGGCCAACGGCGGATTTTACCGCGCCAGCGCGCGCGCCGCCCGCTTCGGTAATGCCCAGGTGCAGCGGCTGCTCGATCTGCTTAGCCAGCAGGCGATAAGATTCCACGGCCAGAAAAACGTCCGATGCTTTTACGCTGACCTTGAACTGATCGAAGTTAAGACGATCGAGATGATCGACATGGCGCATGGCGGATTCCAGCAGCGCCTGTGGCGTAGGCTCACCATACTTTTCCTGCAGATCCTTTTCCAGCGATCCGGCGTTAACGCCGATACGGATTGGGATATTGTTGTAGCGTGCGCAGTCAACGACCTGACGAATGCGCTCTTCGTTACCGATATTTCCGGGGTTGATGCGCAGGCAGTCAACGCCATATTCGGCAACTTTAAGCGCGATACGGTAGTCAAAATGGATATCAGCAACCAGCGGGACGTTAACCTGCTGCTTGATAAGACGGAACGCTTCGGCGGCATCCATGGTGGGAACAGAGACGCGGACAATATCAACGCCGACGCGCTCAAGCGCTTTAATTTGGTTAACCGTTGCGGCCACGTCGGTGGTCCGCGTATTGGTCATGGACTGAACGGCGATAGGTGCGCCGTCGCCCACTGGCACCTGGCCGACGTAAATGCGCTTTGATTTGCGACGGATAATGGGTGCTTCGTTATGCATATTCTTTCTCCGAAATTACTCGCGACCAGAAGATGCGTTATTGCGCACCGACTGTCAGGCGGGCAACCTGGTTGCTACGGATAAAACGACTCAGATCGACCGGCTGGCCCTGATACTGGATCTGAACTGCGCCCGGCGCACCAATCTTAAGACGATAAGGTGCCTTGCCGGAAAGGCTGAGTTTACCACCACTGCGCTGGATCCCGCTGAACAGTTTCTTGCCTGTTGCATCGGAAACTTCCAGCCAGCAGTCTTTGTTGAAATTCATTACCAGTGCGTTTGCCTCGGCAGCGGGTGCGCTGACGCCGGCAGAAGCCGTCGGCATCTGACCGGCGCTGTCTGCCGGCATCTGCGAAGGCGAAACCGCAACCGGCGCAGCAGCCGCTGGCGCGGTTGAGCCGGCCGAAGTATTGGCCGCAGAAGAAGATGAGGCAGCAGGCGCGGTTGCACTCTCCGCAGGCGCGCTCTGGGCCGGCGCCGTTGGCGCTTCTTCAACAGGCGACACGCTGTCTGCGCCGCTGTTATTCAGCGGAATTGACTGGCTGTTATCGCTGCCCGAACCGCCATTCTGATCGGCCATTGAAACCAGATCGTCCTGTGCTGCCTTGTGGTTCTGCCACCACCATGCGCCGGTCAGGCCGACCACCACAAACAGCACCAGCCAGGTAAAGATCATCAGCCAGCCGTCGCGTTTTTTGCGACGTTTGCCCAACGAAAAGCTCTGCATCGGCTCAACTTTGGCGGCCCGCACGGGCGCCTGTTTCGCCATCATTGGCAGCAGCTCTTCTTCCGGCACGTGCACCAGCCGGGCGTAAGAACGGATATAACCACGCAGGAAGGTAGACGCCAGATCCGCAGGCGCCTTGTCCTCTTCAATATCGCGGACAGTGGAAAGTTTCAGGCAAAGGCGCTCCGCGACGTTCTGCTGAGACAGGCCCATTTGCTCACGGGCTACGCGCAGGCGCTCGCCTGTTGAATTTACTGCTGATTTATCTTGAGTGGCTTCAGTATTCATTAGCTAAAAAATGCAGGTACTGTATCGATTGTGGAAAATTTCGCGCCAGCTGTTCCCCGGCAAGCCGGATGCTTTCCGGTTGCCCTGCCCGCGCGGCGAAGCGAATCTCTAACCACAAGCTCTGCGCCGAAGCGGCAAAGTTGTGTTGATAAACATCTAACAGGAGCCGCGACGAATCGCGCTCGTTCTTTCCAAATCGCCTTTCGGCTTCCGCCAGCAGCGCAGCGCGCTTTTCCGCATCGTTTCGCGTCGCTTCCAGCAACGCGGCTTTGGCTTTCTGCCCTTCATCTGCCCGCAGATAGCAATAGCCGGCATTCTCCAGGGCATCGACGCGGCCAGGCCCATGCATCGCCTTACTGAACTGCTGCTGGGCCGCATCATACTGCCCTAAAAGACAGAGAAACGCACCGTAATTATTGATTACGTCACGGTTTTGTTCTGCCTGCTCCAGCGCTTTTCGGTAGTGCGCCAGCGCCGAAGCGTTGTCGCCCACGCGCTGATAATAGCGGGCCATAGCCAACCTGCAGCGGTAGTCGTCAGGCGCAAGCTTTAGCGCCTGGCGCAAATTACGTTCCGCCGGTGCCAGCCGATCCTGCGCCAGCCAGGCCAGGCCTAATTGTAGACGCGTCCCGGCCAACTCGCTGTGTGGCGCGGTCACACTGCAGCCCGCAAGCAGTAATGCAACCAGTCCGATTAATAATCCCTTATTCATCCTCGCCTCCTTATCGGAAGCGATGTTACGCCCTTTCACTCACCGGACAAGCCGCGGGCCTGGCTTTCAGAGCGCTTTCACAGAAATCGCTTCTCCGGCCATTTTTTTGCGCATCGTACGGCGCGTACGGTCAATCACCTCGCCAGCGAGCTGGCCGCAGGCAGCGTCGATATCATCGCCGCGTGTCTTACGCACAATAGTGGTAAAACCATAATCCATCAACACTTTAGAGAAACGATCGATGCGACTGTTCGAACTCCGGCCATACGGCGCACCCGGGAAGGGGTTCCATGGAATGAGGTTGATTTTGCAAGGCGTCTCTTTCAGCAGCGCGGCAAGCTCATGGGCGTTATCGGTGCTGTCGTTCACGTGATCCAGCATCACATACTCAATCGTCACGCGGCCCTGATTAGCGTTGGACTTGGAGATGTAGCGGGCAACGGAAGCCAGGAAGGTTTCGATATTGTATTTTTTATTGATCGGCACGATTTCGTCGCGGATAGCGTCGTTTGGCGCGTGTAGCGAAATCGCCAGCGCTACGTCGATCATATCGCCCAGCTTGTCCAGCGCGGGTACAACCCCGGAGGTGGAGAGCGTTACACGGCGTTTTGAAAGCCCGAAGCCAAAGTCATCCAGCATGATTTCCATCGCCGGTACGACATTATTCAGGTTAAGCAGCGGTTCGCCCATGCCCATCATTACCACGTTGGTGATAGGACGCTGGCCGGTAACTTTTGACGCGCCGATAATTTTAGCCGCACGCCAGACCTGACCGATAATTTCAGAAACGCGCAGGTTGCGGTTAAAGCCCTGCTGCGCGGTTGAGCAGAATTTACATTCCAGCGCGCAGCCCACCTGTGAGGAGACGCACAGCGTGGCGCGATCTTTTTCCGGAATGTAGACGGTCTCTACCTGCTGGCCACCGACCGTGATCGCCCACTTGATGGTGCCATCTGCAGAGCGCTGCTCTTCCGCCACTTCTGGCGCGCGGATTTCAGCCAGCTCTTTCAGCTTGCCGCGGAACACCTTATTGATATCGGTCATCTCGTCGAAATCATCACAGCAGTAGTGATAAATCCACTTCATCACCTGATCGGCACGGAACGGTTTTTCGCCCAGGCCAACAAAAAACTCGCGCATTTGCTGACGGTTCAAATCGAGCAGGTTGATTTTTTCTTTTTTTGGCGTGGCGATAGCTGACGACGGGGTCACAATTTGTTCAGACATAATATTCTCTGGCCTCGTTGTTACACGTTATGGCGCTGGGGGGGTTAATAAGAAGTATAAAATAAAACGCCCCTGCCAGGCAGGGGCGCATTATTGTACAGGCAGAGCGTCTGCGGATTAAAGGGCGTTATCAAAATAAATTGTAAACGCGCCGCAGCCTCGCGCCAGCACGCATTAACGAGTGCGTGGGCACACTTCGCCTTCACCAAAGAAGAAAGCGATTTCACGGGCAGCAGACTCGGCAGAGTCTGAACCGTGAGTCGCGTTCTCGGTGAAGCTGTCCGCGTAGTCAGCACGCAGCGTACCGGCCAGTGCGTTGTCCGGGTTGGTTGCGCCCATCAGATCGCGATGACGCTGTACGGCGTTTTCGCCTTCCAGCACGGAAACCACTACCGGGCCAGAAGTCATGAATTCAACCAGACCGTCGAAGAAAGGACGACCCTGGTGTTCTGCGTAGAAGCCTTCAGCCTGCTCTTTAGTCAGGTGCAGCATTTTGGTGCCAACGATCTTGAAGCCAGCGCTTTCAAAACGGTTAAAAATGGCACCAATTACGTTTTTTGCCACCGCGTTTGGTTTTACGATAGAAAAAGTACGTTCGATAGTCATAGTGACCCCTGTTTGATGTCGAGTTTGACCGGTGAAAAAGCTCCCCGGCCGGGAAAATGGCGCCGATTATAGGGGGCACAGGCCCACATGCCTATCAGAGATTCAACAAATCGTTAAAAAAGTCGTTCAGGTGCCTACAGAGTAGCAACCTTCGTGCGCTATCGCGCAAAAATGCTTCAGCGCGTCGTCAGGCGTCGAGAAAACCTGAGAAGATCTTGAGATGCCTGTCCGGATGACCGACACTCAGGACAACTATTCCTGTTGCGAGGCCGCTATGACTTGCTCTTTGTTTGTAACCGCCGACTGGCTGGCGGAACATTATGCCGATGATGATATTCAGGTTCTGGACGCGCGTATGTTGCCGGTGGGCCAGGAGAAGGTTCGCGATGTCCAGGCGGAGTATCGTGCGGGCCATCTCCCGGCGGCACCTTTTTTCAATATTGAGACGCTTTCCGACCCCGGCAGCCCTTACCCCCATATGCTGCCGCGAGCGGAGGCGTTTGCCGTAGCGATGCGCGAGCTGGGCGTCAGCAGCGAAAAACATCTGGTGGTGTATGATGAGGGCAATCTCTTTTCCGCGCCTCGCGCCTGGTGGATGCTGCGTCAGTTTGGCGTTGCGTCGGTTTCCATCCTGGCCGGCGGCCTGAGCGGCTGGCGCGATGCGGGCTATGAAATCGCTACTGGCGACGTGGCGCTGCCGGAAGCAGAATTTGAGGCCAGTTTCGATCCGGCCGTTGTGAAGCGTATTACCGACGTAATGATCATCAGCCACGAAGGCGGCGCGCAGATTGTTGATGCCCGTGCGGCCAACCGGTTTAAGGGGGAAGTGGATGAGCCGCGTCCGGGGTTGCACCGTGGGCATATTCCCGGCAGCCTGAACGTGCCGTGGAACGACGTGGTGGAAAACGGCCAGCTGAAATCACCGGAGGCACTGAAAGCCATTTTTCAGCGGCAGGGCGTGAAGCTCGACGAGCCGGTGGTGGCCAGCTGCGGCTCCGGCGTCACGGCGGTAGTACTGATCCTGGCGCTGACGTCGCTGGGCGTGGAAAACGTGACGCTTTATGACGGTTCCTGGGGAGAATGGGGCAGCCGCGACGACTTGCCTGTCGCCACGCAGTAGTCGGCGGACCGGCACTGACGTTGCTTCTACGGTCAGTGCCTTTTTTATATCGCCAACGCTCTCCTGTAAAACCGATCGGCTGTTGGCTGGTAGCTGTTGGCTGTTGGCTGTTGGCTGTTGGCTGTTGGCTGGTAGCTGTTGGCGGGCGGGTGGTTGTTGGCAGGTGGCAGGTGGCAGGTGGCAGGTGGCAGGTAAACGGTCACGCTATTGCAGGGCGACGCGGGTCATTAACATAAGCATGCCCGGTTCTTTTTGTGCGCTCTTCACGTAATCAAAAAATGACAACGCTGCCCAAGCAGCGGCAGCGTTGTCATGGTCGGATTGTTTACAGGATACGGTCCTGCTTAAGCGAACGCAGGAAGCTGCCCCACCGCCGCTCGTAAAAAGGCGTGAGGTGCGCAGTAAAGAAGTGGCTGATGCTGTCGTTATCCACCACTTCACAGATATCCACCGGTTCATCTTCCAGCAGCGTATCGGTCGCCACGCTGCCCGCAGCCTGAATAATGGTTTCAATATCGCCATCGGCCTCAATGCCAATCAACAGATTAGGTTGCGCATCCGCCGCTTCTTTAATATGTGCTACCCAGGCGCGACGCACCTCTTTATGTTTAGCAAACAGCTCCGTCAGCGAGGCGATAGTTTGCGCGGGCGGCTCTGCAATTTCTGACAGCAGCAGCGAAGTACCGCCTTCCAGCACCGTTTGCTGACTCAGGGCATTGCCCTCTTTTCCCAACAGACTGCTGATTTCCCCCGGCGAAAACTCCTTGCCGACGGGCAGCTTTGGGTTCAGAAACAGCGTTTCGCCCTGCGTCATGGCAAACAGCGTGCGTACCGGCATCACCAGAAAAGACTGCTCGGCGGTGACGGCCTGCTGTAGCGCCTGCTCTGAAGTGAAAAAAGGAATGATGCTGGTGCCATCGTCTTTTTCCCAATGCTGCAGCTGTGCGTCAGCCTGCTCCACGCTTTCCCCGGGTACCCAGACACTGGCGTCCATCAGTAACGTAAAGAATTCCGGGCGGTGCGCAGGCTCGGTCGCCGCCAGTTTTAACACCTCTTCCAGGCGCTGGTTGATTTCGTTCATTGCTTGCTTCCTGTTAAAGTGCCGGGCGCAGCGCCCGGCCAAACGCTCTATTTCAGCAGCAGATTCGCCACGGTACGCACGCCCAGTCCGGTCGCGCCGGCAGACCACTGATCGACAGCGCCTTTGCGATAGGTTGCCGAGCAATCAATATGTAGCCACCCCTGCTGGTAATGCTTCACAAAATGCGACAGAAACGCGGCGGCGGTACTGGCACCGGCCGTGTGTGAAGGCGCAGCAATGTTGTTCAGATCGGCAAAGTTTGAAGGCAGATAGCCGCGATGGAATTCGGCCAACGGCAGTCGCCAGAAGGGTTCGTTTTCGCTGGTGGCGCTTTCCAGCAGTGACTGTGCCAGCGCGTCATCGAAGCTAAACAGCGCGTGGTAATCATTGCCCAGCGCCGTTTTGGCTGCGCCGGTCAGCGTGGCGGCATCAATCATCAGATGGGGATTTTGTTCGCTGGCATCAATCAAACCATCTGCCAGCACCAGGCGCCCTTCTGCATCGGTGTTCATCACCTCCACGCTTTTGCCATTGCGGTACCGAATAATGTCGCCCAGGCGGAAAGCATTGCCGCTGACCATATTGTCGGCGCAGCAGAGATAGAGCTTCACACGCTTATCCAACCCGCGGGCAATAGCCAGCGCCAGCGCGCCGGTCAGGGTGGCAGCGCCCCCCATATCTGACTTCATTGAATCCATTGAGCCGCTGGGTTTCAGGCTGTAGCCGCCGGTATCAAAGGTGATGCCTTTGCCGACCAGACAGGCGAAGACCGGTGCCTTGTCGTCGCCCGTAGGGTTATAATCCAGCGCCAGCAATGCCGGGCTGCGCGTCGAGCCGCGCCCTACCGTATGTAATCCGCTATAGCCCTGCAGGCGCAGATCATCGCCTTTGGTAATCCGATAGCTGGCCTTTTCGCCCGCCACGCCGCAAAGCAAATCAACCGCGCGCTGCGCCAGCTGTTCCGGACTCAGCTCTTCCGCCGGGAGGTTAATCGTATCGCGCACCCAGTCGATAATTTTCAGACGACGATCGAATTCAGCGCGATCCTCGTCGTTCAGCGTAGCCCACTCCACTTTTCTTTCGCCTTTCGGCCCGCGATAACCCTGCCAGAAAGCCCAGCTTTTTTCTAAATCCCAGTCGCCCTGCAGGCTGACGTGACGAATGCCCTGCCCGTCAATTTTTCGCGCGGCACGCTGAATGGTGGTCAGCACATCGCCACCGTTAAGGTGGATGGTCATTCCGCTGTCGTTGCTGGTCAGGGTCGTTTTTTCGCCCCAGCGCGCATCCGCCGCTGCCGTCGACAGCGTAATGATCATTGGCGTGGTTGTCATAACCTGGCTCCTTGTTAAAAAATTGTTATACCGACCCTGCAAAGGCCAGCGTCGGCAGCGATATCGCTGCCCCTTCATTTTTAGATTAACAGAATAAGCAGAACGGGCTACATAGCCCGTGAAACTGAAAAGATTAGCGCGGAGACACCGCTCGCCCTTGCACAGAGATATCGCGCAGGCGGGCAATCGATTTGCGCACCAGCCCGACAGCGTAATCGATCTCTTCGCCCGTGGTAAAGCGTCCCAGCGAGAAGCGTAGCGAACTGTGCGCCAGCTCTTCGCTCAGGCCCAGCGCGCGCAGGACATAGGAAGGTTCAAGGCTGGCCGAGGTACAGGCGGAACCGGAAGAGAGCGCCAGATCTTTCAGCGCCATAATCAGCGATTCGCCGTCTACGTGCGCAAAGCTGACGTTAAGAATATTGGGGGCGCTCTGCTCCAGACTGCCGTTGAGACAGACCTCATCGATTTCGCTCAGGCCTGCCCACAGGGTTCTGCGCAGCATATTCAGCCGGGCGCTTTCGCCACTCATCTCTTCTTTTGCGATACGGTAGGCTTCGCCCATACCGACAATTTGATGCACGGGCAGCGTACCGGAACGCATCCCGCGCTCGTGGCCCCCACCGTGAATCTGCGCGGCAATACGGATACGCGGTTTTCTGCGCACGTAAAGCCCGCCGATGCCTTTAGGGCCATACAGCTTATGCGCGGAGAAAGACATCAGATCGACTTTTAACTCGCTGAGATCCACCGGCAGCTTGCCGACGCTCTGGGTGGCATCAACATGGAAAAGAATACCGCGAGCGTGGCACAGTTCGCCAATAGCCGCGATATCCTGCACCACGCCCGTTTCGTTATTAACGTGCATGATGGAAACCAGGATGGTGTCGTCGCGCAGCGCATCCTGCAGCTGTTGTAATGGGATAATGCCATCGGGCTGGGGCTGCAGATAAGTCACCTCAAACCCTTCACGCTCCAGCTGGATACAGGTATCCAACACGGCTTTGTGTTCGGTCTGACTGGTGATGATATGTTTGCCCTTCTCCTGCCGGAGTTCGGCGGCACCTTTGATGGCAAGGTTATCGGATTCGGTCGCACCGGAGGTAAAAACGATTTCACGGGGATCGGCGCCGATCAGCTCGGCAACCTGGTTGCGGGCCACATCGACCGCTTCTTCAGCCTGCCAGCCAAAACGATGGGAGCGGGAGGCCGGATTGCCGAAAGTCCCGTCCAGAGTCAAATACTGCACCATTTTTTCCGCTACGCGAGGATCGGCGGGCGTAGTGGCGGCGTAATCAAGGTAAATCGGGACTTTCATTGCGTTGAACTCCGTACACTTAAGTATGTCATTCAATGCGGTCTGCCGCGTCGGTGACCATCGTCCCCGACACAGAGTGGTATGAGGACGACGGCTTTCGCCGCCGCTTTAATCAGGCACGCAGATTGACGTTAATCGTTTCATGCACGCGGCCAGCCGGCACGCGGGCTTTTTCAGTATTGTTCTGACGATCGGCCACATCCAGGATTTCCTGGTTGTTCACCAGTTCCGCCAGCGTAATGTTGTTCAGGAAGTCGCTGATGCGCTCGCTCAGGTCGCGCCACAGCACGTGGGTCAGACAGCGTTCGCCGCCCTGACAGCCTTCTTTACCCTGACATTTAGTCGCATCAACCGACTCATCCACGGCGGTAATAACCGCGCCAACCGCAATCTCGCCGGACGCTTTACCCAGCAAATACCCTCCGCCCGGACCCCGTACGCTGGCCACCAGGCCGTTTTTACGCAGGCGAGAGAAGAGCTGCTCCAGATAGGAGAGCGAAATCCCCTGACGCTCGGAAATATCAGCTAAAGGGACCGGCCCTTCGTGCGAATGCAGCGCAACATCAAGCATAGCGGTAACGGCATAACGGCCTTTGGATGTCAGTCTCATGGCGTAAACGACCTCGGTTGTTCGTGAACATTTGATGGTCGCAGTCTGCCATTCCTGAGTATTTTGGTCAACTATTTAACCGAGTAATTTACTCAAGTATTTAACCTGGTAATTTACTCAACTATTACCGCTGTTTTTTTACGCTTTGCCGGTTACTTTTCGCTTTTTGGCTTTTCCAGCGACGAGAGCATACCGCGCAAAATATTCAGCTCGTCACGCTCCGGGCGGGCACGCGTATAGAGACGGCGCATCTTGCTCATCACCTGACCGGGATTGCCTTCACGAATAAAGCCGCTTTTTACCATCATCTGTTCCATATGTTGATAAAAACGTTCCAGATCGTCGACCAGCGGATAAGGCGACGCTTCGTACTCAGGCTGCGTGTTTTCCTGCGATTGCAGGAACGCCATGCGGACTTCATAAGCGATAATCTGCACCGCCATGGCCAGGTTGAGCGAGCTGTATTCCGGATTCGCGGCAATCGCCACGTGATAGTGGCACTTTTGCAGTTCTTCGTTGGTCAGGCCCACGCGTTCGCGGCCAAACACCAGCGCAACGGGTGCCTGCTGGCCTTCCTGCACGCTCTTAAGACCGCACTCGCGCGGATCGAGCCTGGGCCACGGCAGCGACCGTGAACGGGCGCTGGTGCCTACCACCAGGCTACAACCGGCCAGCGCTTCATCAAGCGTGTCGACAATGTGCGCTTCACCAATCACGTCACTGGCACCAGCGGCCAGCGCGATGGCTTGCGAGTCAGGTTTGACCAGCGGATTAACCAGATAAAGGTTGGTCAGGCCCATGGTTTTCATCGCGCGAGCGACGGAACCCATATTGCCGGTGTGAGAAGTTTCCACCAGTACGATTCGGATGTTATGCAGCATAGGAATTCAGGTCTGTGAGATAATTTGCCGATGTTAACATATTTTCAGGACTTTTACCGAGCCCCCTGCTATAATCCGCGCCGTTTTCCGTTCTTTAACATCCAGTGAGAGAGACCGATGCATCCGATGCTCAACATCGCCGTGCGCGCTGCGCGCAAGGCCGGTAATTTAATTGCCAAGAATTATGAAACGCCAGACGCCGTTGAAGCCAGCCAGAAAGGCAGCAATGACTTCGTTACCAATGTTGACCGCGACGCCGAGCGCCTGATTATTGAGGTGATCCGCAAGTCTTATCCAAAGCACACTATCATTTGTGAAGAAAGTGGTGAGCTGGCGGGTGAAGACCAGGATGTGCAATGGGTTATCGATCCACTGGATGGCACCACCAACTTTATTAAGCGCCTGCCGCATTTCTCCATTTCTATTGCCGTACGCATCAAGGGCCGCACCGAAGTGGCCGTGGTTTACGATCCTATGCGTAATGAATTGTTCAGCGCCGTTCGCGGCCAGGGCACCCAGCTGAATGGCTATCGCCTGCGCGGCTCGACGGCTCGCGATCTGGATGGCACCATCCTGGCGACCGGTTTCCCGTTCAAGCTGAAGCAGCACGCCACGCCGTATATCAATATCGTGGGCAAACTCTTTACTCAGTGCGCTGATTTCCGTCGTACCGGTTCTGCCGCGCTGGATCTGGCCTACGTGGCCGCCGGCCGCGTGGACGGTTACTTTGAAATCGGCCTGAAGCCATGGGATTTCGCCGCGGGCGAACTGCTGGTACGTGAAGCGGGCGGCCTGGTGACTGACTTCGTTGGCGCGCATGGCTATATGCATTCCGGCAACATCGTCGCCGGCAACCCTCGCGTAGTAAAAGCCATGCTGGCGTCTATGCGTGACGAGCTGAGCGAAGCGCTGAAGCGCTAAACCGCTAAACCGCTAAACCGCAAGGCGGTGCTAAAGGGGCTGAACCTGTGTTCAGCCCCTTTTTTATTGGCAAACGTTTATATCGGTCGGATCCCACCAGACAGGGCTGGCTGGGCGCTCAGCCACAGCATCACGCCGATGGCCAGCAGGAGTATCCCGCCAGCCAGCGACAGCACTGCCCATATAAAGTCCGTATTGCCCCGCGTTTTTTTCCCATAACTTAGCTTCAGCGCCAACGCACGTGAAACCTGCACCAGCACGGCCATAGTCGTTATGGTGATCGCGGTACCTGCCGCCATGGCCAGCGCCGACAACACGCCCCATTGATAAACGCCAATCACCTTAGAGAACAGCAGCATCATAATTGCGCCCGAGCATGGCCGCAGCCCCATCGACAATATGACCAGCATTTTCGTTTTACC
>NZ_DALZCD010000122.1:0-12388 GCF_031978025.1 Erwinia sp. | reverse complement strand
CAGGGCCGCATCCGACGCGGTCAAGGCAACAAGTAACGCACATGTCCCGGTAATAAAGTCCGGTAATGGCGAGACCTTATTTTTTTCGACGGGGTTAATATAGGGTGGTTAGCAGGGGGAAAGTGTTATTTTTCAAAGTAATAACATGTATCTTCTACCTTCCTGGCTCTCTTCCTTACCCGAGGAGCGAGGCATTTTTTGCGTGAAATCCGGTATACTCAGGCTACTGTCCTGAACGGAGTGCAATATGGCCCAGCATTATGCTCGCCTGGTTAACTCTGCCGCTCTGGCAGCGACGACTCTGGCTTCCCTGCTGCTTTTGGTGAAGATTTTCGCCTGGTGGTATACCGGTTCGGTCAGCCTGCTGGCCGCGCTGGTCGATTCTCTGGTAGATATTGCCGCCTCACTGACCAATCTGTTTGTGGTGCGTTATTCTCTGCAGCCCGCCGATGAAGAGCATACCTTCGGGCACGGTAAGGCCGAATCCCTGGCCGCGCTGGCGCAAAGCATGTTTATTTCCGGCTCCGCACTTTTCCTGTTTCTGACGGGGTTACAACATATCTCGACCCCTGCCGAGATGCGCGCGCCGTTAGTTGGGGTGGTTGTCACGCTTATTGCGCTCTTTTCAACGCTGGTCCTGGTCGCTTTTCAGCGGTGGGTAGTGCGTAAAACGCACAGTCTGGCCATTCGGGCCGATATGCTTCACTATCAATCTGACGTTATTATGAACGGTGCCATCCTGGTCGCGCTGGGATTGAGCTGGTATGGCTTCAGGCGCGCCGATGCGTTGTTTGCGTTGGGTATCGGCGTCTGGATCCTTTATAACGCGCTGCGAATGGGTTACGAAGCTGTGCAGCTGCTGTTAGACAGGGCGCTGCCGGATTCAGAAAAAGCAGAAATTGCGAGCATTGCCGGCCAGTGGCCCGGTGTGGAAGGTGTACACGATATCCGTACGCGTCTTTCCGGCCCGACACGCTTTATCCAGCTGCATTTAGAGCTGAAAGACCACCTGACATTGTTTCAGGCGCACCTGATTGCGGAAGAAGTTGAAAAAGCGTTGCTGAAAGCTTTTCCTGGTTCTGATATTACTATCCACCAGGATCCCTGCTCGATAGTGCCTGAAAAGGAGCTGAACGGGCTATGATTTTCAGAGAGTTAAGGGAGCAGCCCATGAATTGAACGCCGGAGTTATTTTGCGACGGAAAAATAGCAGAATGTTCTCTGACCTGAATCAATTCAGCTAAAAGACTTTGATATACTATTGCCCACATTAGTCGATCGCTCGCGTACGCCGATCCCCCAGGGCGTTCAGAATTTAAAATTTGCATTAACAAGTTCAGAGGTTGTCATGATCAAAAAAATCGGAGTACTGACAAGCGGCGGTGACGCGCCTGGCATGAATGCAGCTATTCGGGGTGTCGTTCGTGCGGCGCTGAGTGAAAATGTTGAAGTTTGTGGCGTTTACGATGGTTACCTGGGATTGTATGAAGATCGCATGGCCAATCTGGACCGCTACAGCGTTTCCGACATGATCAACCGCGGCGGCACTTTTCTGGGATCGGCGCGTTTCCCCGAGTTCCGCGAAGAGGCCGTTCGTGCCGTGGCCATTGAGAACATGAAAAAGCGCGGCATTGATGCGCTGGTGGTGATCGGGGGCGACGGCTCCTACATGGGTGCTAAGAGACTGACGGAGATGGGCTTTCCGTGCATTGGCCTGCCGGGTACTATCGATAATGACGTAGCCGGTACGGATTACACCATCGGTTACTTTACCGCACTGGAAACGGTTGTAGAGGCGATTGACCGCCTGCGCGATACTTCTTCCTCGCATCAGCGTATCTCTATCGTCGAAGTGATGGGCCGCTACTGCGGCGACCTGACGCTGGCAGCGGCCATCGCGGGCGGTTGCGAATTTATCGTCCTGCCGGAAATCCCGTTCACCCGGGAAGAGCTGGTCCAGGAAATCAAAGCAGGCATTGCCAAAGGTAAAAAGCACGCGATTGTGGCGATTACCGAACATATCTGCGATATCGACGAGCTGGCGAAATACATCGAATCTGAAACCAAACGCGAGACCCGCTCCACGGTGCTGGGTCACATCCAGCGCGGTGGTGCGCCGGTAGCCTATGACCGCATTCTGGCTTCGCGTATGGGGGCTTACTCTATCGAGCTGTTGCTACAGGGTTACGGCGGCCGCTGCGTCGGTATTCAGAACGAGAAAATGGTCCACCACGATATTATCGACGCCATTGAAAATATGAAGCGTCCCTTTAAAGGCGACTGGCTGGATACGGCCAAACGTCTTTATTAATCACCCTTCCTTTTCAGGCGCTGTTTATCAGCGCCTTTATTTTGCAGATTCATATTCCATTCGGTTATTACAGCTAGCTTTTAATTCTTTAAGTCATCAAACACTTTGTGTCACGCTCTCTGCCAGAAAAAACCTTTGGGAGCGCGCGTAATGAAAAAGTGGAGCATTGGATTAACCTTGCTGTTGGCCTCAGGCAGTGTTCTGGCAAAAGATGTCCAGCTGTTAAATGTCTCTTACGATCCTACCCGGGAGCTTTACGAACAGTACAATAAAGCTTTCAGCGCGCACTATAAGCAGGAAACCGGCGATAACGTGGTTATCCGTCAGTCTCACGGGGGATCCGGCAAGCAGGCAACTTCCGTGATTAACGGCATTCGTGCTGATGTGGTGACGCTGGCGCTGGCTTCGGACGTGGATGCCATCGCCGAGCGCGGACGTATTGATAAAAACTGGATTAAGCGCCTGCCGGATAACTCCGCGCCTTACACTTCCACCATTGTTTTCCTGGTTCGCAAGGGCAACCCCAAACAGATCCACGACTGGCAGGATTTAACGAAGCCCGGCGTGTCGGTGATCACGCCAAATCCGAAAACATCTGGCGGCGCGCGCTGGAACTATCTGGCCGCCTGGGGCTGGGCACTGGACAAAAACAATGGCGATTCGGACAAGGCGCTGGCCTATATCAAAGCGTTATTTAAGAACGTTGAAGTACAGGATTCCGGCGCGCGTGGCGCAACCAACACTTTTGTTGAACGCGGTATTGGCGATGTACTGATTGCCTGGGAAAACGAGGCTTATCTGGCGGTTAACAAGCTGGGCAAAGATCAGTTTGAAATCGTCACGCCGACCGAGTCAATTCTGGCCGAGCCTACCGTCTCCGTGGTGGATAAGGTTGTTGACGATCGCGATACCCGTAAAGTAGCCGATGCTTACCTGAAGTATCTCTATTCGCCGGAAGGCCAGGAAATCGCTGCGCAAAACTATTATCGTCCACGCGATCCGGCCGTGGCGAAAAAATATGCCGATAAATTTGCACCAGTGAAGCTGTTTACTATCGACGATGCTAAGTTCGGCGGCTGGGCCAAAGCGCAAAAAACGCACTTTGCGGATGGCGGCACCTACGACAAAGCGATGCAGCGCTAATCTTTTTAGCGGAACACCCTCCTTTTAAGGCCAGTCACCCGACTGGCCTTTATTTTTCCCTTGTATCTTGCTGATTCCAATAAGCTTGCACCCCATAGTCACGCACATTGATTATTTAACATGACCTTCAGCAATGATTCGTTTACATTATGCGCAATTACACGCGTAGAGGTTGTTGTCATGCAAGGGGGGAAGCGGATCCTGATTACGGGCATTGTGGCGCTCGTGGCCGTTATTGGAGGCTGCAAAGCCATCATTTGCAGACACAATGCTAATACGTTATGGAACATTGTCAGCCAGCAGTGCGTGCCTAATCAGCAGCAAAATAACGATCCGGCGCCCTGTCGGATAGTGGATCTGCATAATGGTTACGTGGTGATGAAAGATCGTGAAGGGTCGCTGCAGTTCCTGCTGATGCCCGTGAAAAAGCTTACCGGTATCGAAAGTCCCGAGCTGCTGAATCCCTTTGCTCCCAACTATTTCGCCGAAGCCTGGCATGCGCGCCACTATATGGAAGAACGTCGCGGTTCGCCAGTAGAAGACAGTGCGGTAGCGCTGAGCATTAACTCGCAGCGCGGCAGAACGCAAAACCAGCTGCATATTCATATTTCCTGCCTGCGGCCTGATATCCGGCGGCGGTTGGACAGCCTGAACGGCTCGCTAAGCGAGAAATGGCAATCGGCGCAGTTGGGCGAACATGAGTACCAAATCCGCCTGCTGAGCCGTGACGAACTGAAAAAAACCAGCCCGTTTGTTCGCATTGCGAACGAGCTGCCTGGCGCGCGTGAAGAGATGGGGAAATACGGTATCGCGGTAGCAGCCATGCCGGATGGAAGGCGGGCACTGATGGTGATTAAGCGTAACCTGCTGCTGCTGAACCGGGGATCGGCGGAAGAGCTTCAGGATCACAGCTGCAGCATTCTGCAGCCGTCATCCTGATCACCTGTCAGACTGGCGTGGTGGCCTGCTCAGGCTCATCGTCCGCGTATTCTGCCGTGGCTATCCAGGCCGCGCAGAACAGAGTCAGGCGGGCGAAAAAGTAGAAGAACGCCATCAGACCCAGCACGGAACCAAACGCCGCGCCAGAAGGCGAAGAGGCCAGCTTCGGTAGCGTCATCGTCATAATCGCTTTAATCACCTCAAAGCCAATAGCGGCCAGCAGCGTGCCACGAAACAGCGCTTTTTTACGCGGTTTGTGACGTGGCAGTCGCCAGAAGATCCACAGAAACAGCAGATAGTTCGCCAGGATAGAGATGGTCAGCGCAATGGTGGTCATTGCCGGGCGCAGCCATTCAATCCCGTCCAGGCCGAGCGCCCGCACGATGGCGTCCTGCGCCGAACCCGCCACCGACGTCAGCGTAATAGTAATAAACAGCGCCAGTACCAGGCCGATCAGTGAAATGAAATCGCGAGTATATTTGAAGTAAATCTTTTCTTTATCCTGCTGGTTGCGTTCCCAGACGTCACGCGACTGCGCGCGAACGGCTCCACGCAGGTTGCCCATCCAGCTGATGCCGGAATAGAGCGCGACCAGCAGGCCGGTAATGCCCACGGTCGTACGTTGTTCGACGGCTGTTTTCACGGTATTTTTCAACGTGGTTGCCAGCGTAGGATCGCTGATGCTGTTAACCAGCCTGTCGATCAAATCCGTCAGCAAATCCTGATTGGAGGCGAGCACGAAACCGACGCCCGCAAACGACACCATTAATATGGGGATCAGCGACAGAAAAGAAAAATAGGTGATGGCCGCGCCAAACTGACTGCCCATACGATCGTTAAAGCGTTCTCCGGCGCGGATAAAATGTGCCACCGCCGGGATGGCCTGAAACCAGCTCGCCAGACGAGAAACGCGCGTGATCGACTTATCGACGGTTTCATTGCCGGTTTTAATATTAATCAGCGGCTTGTCCGCTTTTTTCTCTACGGGGTTATTTTCCTTCATGAATCCTTCTTCATATCCTTCAAGTGCATGGCTTAAAACAAATTATAGCCGGACGATCAGCTAACGTAGTGTTTCATTGCCTGAGTCAGCCATTCCATAAAGACGTGGACCCGGCGCGTCAGATTACGGCGATGAGGGTAAACCAGCGAAACGGGCATCGGTTCGGCGCGAAAGTGCGGCAGGATCTCAACCAGTTTTCGCTCTGCTAACGCCTGTTTTACGCCCCTTTCCGGTACCTGAATAATGCCTAATCCGGCCAGACAGGCGGCGCGATAAGCTTCGGTGCTGTTGACGGTTATTGTCCCGCCCGTTTTGATATAGCGACGGTTTTTACCATCGAAGTATTCAAAGCCCATCGGCTGCATACCAATTTGCTGGCTGTAATGCACCATCGCGTGTGAGGCCAGATCGTCCGGCGTGCCTGGCGTACCAAAACGCATCAGGTAGTCAGGGCTGGCACAGTTAATTAACGTCAGCTTGCCTAAAGGCCTGGCAATCAGACCGGAACTTTCCAGGATACCGACGCGCACAACGCAATCAAAGCCTTCACGTACCACATCCACGCGTCGGTCACTGCTGCTCAGCTCAAGCTCGATTCCAGGATAATGCTGCATAAAATCCGGCAACAGCGGCAGGACATAGTCGCAAGCCATACTGACAGGCATATCGACACGTAGCTTGCCGCTCAACGTGGCAGGGTCGTGCTGAAACAGGGAATCCATCTCATCCAGCGTTGCCAGCACGTCGCGGCAGCGCTCGTAATAAATCATTCCGTCCTGCGTCAGCTGGACACGTCGCGTGGTGCGATGCAGCAGCCTTACGCCCATCGTGTTTTCCAGTGATTGCAGCTGTCGCGACAGGCTGCCTTTAGGTAAACCCATGCTCTCGGCGGCGCGGGTGAAACTCTGTAATTCCGCGACCCTGACGAAAACCTGCATTGCGTGTATTTTATCCATTTATGCGCCCATTGTTGCTTTCAACGGAACAGTGATGCGTAGCCAGAACCATTTATAGATCGCTTTGCAGGCAATATCCTGTTTTTTATCCACAGCAGAACGTCCGGAGCGAGAAATGAGCCACAAAATTGCAGTTATTACCGGCGGCAGCCGGGGTTTAGGCCGAAACGGCGCGCTAAAGCTGGCTGAAAAGGGCATTGATGTGATTTTTACCTGGCACAGCAAAGCGCAGGAGGCACAGGCGGTCGTCAAAGAAATAGAAGCGTTGGGGGCCCGCGGCGTGGCGCTACAGCTGGATGTAGGAGACAGCCAGACTTTTTCCGGCTTCGCCAGTGAAGTACAAAAACAGCTAAAAGCAGTCTGGCAACGCGACAGTTTTGATTATTTATTGAACAATGCCGGAACCGCGCTGCATGAGCCGTTTGCTTCGACTACGGAAGCGCAGTTCGATGCTTTAGTTAACGTGCACTTTAAGGGGCCGTTTTTCCTGACGCAGCAGCTGTTGCCGCTGGTCGCTAATGGCGGACGTATTCTGAACGTCTCCAGCGGTCTGACCCGTTTCAGCCAGCCAGGATCCGGGGCGTATGCGGCGGTGAAGGGTGCGATGGAAGTGTTAACGCGCTACCAGGCAAAAGAGCTGGCGGCGCGGGATATTCGTGTCAATATTCTGGCGCCCGGCGCTATCGCCACGGACTTTAGCGACGGTCGAGTGCGTGATAATCCTCAAATCAATGCTTTTATCTCTTCCGTAACGGCATTGGGCCGTGTAGGACTGCCGGAGGATATCGGCAACGTCATCGCCATGCTGTTCAGCGAAGAGAGCGCCTGGATAACCGGGCAGCGCATTGAGGCCTCGGGCGGCATGTTTCTCTGAGGCACCATGCCGCCCGGCCAGAGGTCAGAGACGGATAGTCCCGTCTATGACCGTAACCGTCTGGCCGCCAATCCAGGCGGTGCCGGCCACCCAACTGACGCTCAGGCGACCGGCACGCTGTAAAGCCGTGCCCTGACGAACGCGGTAATCCTGTTCTGTTCCTTGCGCCTGCAGATAGCGGGCCAGGCAGGCATTGGCGCTGCCGGTTACGGGATCTTCGCACAGTGAACCCTGCTCCATCAGCAGGCAACGGACTTCATACTGCTCCGCGGCTTCCTGCAGAGGGCCAAAAAGCATCACGCCGGTTACGCGGGCTTTTTTCAACAACCGTTCAAATTCCGTAAGATTAGGTTTGATTGCCAGCACTGCTTCGGCAGACCTCATCGGCACCAGCAGAAACCGAATGCCCATATCCGCAATCATTACCGGCAGGCGGGTTTCTGTCGCATCGGTGTTCAACGCGCTGCCCAGCAGCGCATCGTTAAACGCCGTCAGCGTCGCCTCTGGTGCGGCAAACGCCAGCGCGCCGTCTGCGGCAATCTTCACCGTTACCAGGCCCAGCTCGCACTGCTGCACGATCTGACCGGGATTTTTCAGGGGAAGACCTGATTCCAGCAGCGCATGGGCAGTACCGAGCGTCGGATGGCCAGCGAACGGCAGTTCACCGTCCGGCGTAAAAATACGCACCCGGTAATCGGCAGCCGCATGGGTAGCGGGCAAAACAAAGGTAGTTTCTGACAGATGCGTCCAGCGGGCAGTGGCCTGCATCTGCGCCGTACTGAGATCCTCAGCTGCCATGATCACCGCCAGTGGGTTGCCGTTTAAGGGTGAAGAGGTAAAAACATCGACTTGCTTAAAAGGGCGCTGCTGCGTCATTCGTCTGTCCTTCACATTAATTTTCTTTGAGAATATCAGGAATTTTCACGGCCGGGGGGCTGAAGAGGTGCTATTTTCAGGGTAAGCAGTGCCGTTATCAGTCAAGCGGTAACGGGTCGCCTGAACCCGAACAAAAGTGAGGGAAATATGCTGAAAATACTGGGACGTGCATCGTCTATCAACGTCCGGAAAGTCCTGTGGACCTGTGAAGAACTGGGTGTCGCCTTTGAGCGTGAAGAGTGGGGCGAAGGGGCCAGATCGCCTCAGGAAGCCGAATTTAAGGCGCTTAATCCGAACGCATTAATGCCGGTTATTCAGGAAGATGACTTCATCTTATGGGAGTCCAACGCCATTATTCGCTATCTGGCGAATGCATATGACGGCGGCTGGCTCTACCCACAGGATCCCCGCACGCGTGGGCCGATCGATCAGTGGATTGACTGGCAGGCCACCGAGCTTAATACCTCCTGGCGCTACGCGTTTATGTCGCTGGTGCGGCATTCCCCTGCTCATCAGGATCGACGATTATTGGCGGCCGCCTGTAAAGGCTGGAACTATACGATGGCCATTCTTAATCAGCAGCTGGAAAAAACCGGTGCCTTTGTCGCGGGCGACGCGTTCTCGCTGGCCGACGTGCCGATTGGGCTGTCGGTCAACCGCTGGTATGAAACGCCGATGGACCATCCGGAGCTACCGGCTGTGCGGGCTTACTACGAGCGGCTGACGAAGCGTAAAGGCTATGCGCACTGGGGCCGTAACGGTATGCCGTGACGATCAGGCGATGCCTGGCGGGATACCGCTTAGTTCACACGCCAGTTCGCCGGTGCGCTTCAGCGCGTGAATATAGCGCTCGTCAAAGTGATAGCAGCAGGTCAGCCGTATCGCGCTCTTATAACGATCGCTGAGAGTATAGAGCGCGCCCGGCGTCAGGCAGATTTTTTCCTGCAGCAGGCGGTGGAACAGGTCGATGCCGTCAAGCTGGCCCGGCAACTCAACCCAGAAAATAAAGCCGCCGCTGGGCAGGGTCGCTCGGGTGCCCTGCGGAAAGTGCCGGGCGATCAGCCCGCGTGCTTCATCCATTAATGTGGCATAGCGGCGGCGCATAGTGCGAAGGTGACGATCGTAACCGCCGGACTCCAGAAACAGTCCAAGCGTCTCGCTCAGTAACATTGATTCGGCCAGCGAAGAAACCGATTTAAGTCGCGCCAGCGCCGCCGAAAAGCGGCCAGCCGCAATCCAGCCAATATGAAAATCGGGCGCGATGGTTTTGGTGAAACTGGCGCAATGCAGCACCCAGCCGTCGGTGTCGAACGCTTTAACCGCCGGTGACAGCGGCCAGCAGAACTGCAGCTCGTTATACAGCCCGTCCTCAAGCAGCGGGATTTGGTAATCATTCACCATCTTCGCCAGCCGCTTTTTATCCTCTATCCGCATGGTACAGCCCAGCGGATTTTGTACTGTAGGCATCGCCACCAGCGCCTGAATACGCTGCTCGCGCAATACCAGTTCCAGCGCATCCAGCGACAGGCCGTATTGCGGGTCGGTAGGCAGCTCCAGCACTTTCAGGCCAAGGCTGGCAACCAGCGGGAAGAGATAAAAATAGGTGGGCGTTTCCAGCCCGATGCAGTCGCCAGGTTTGGTCACGGCGCGCAGCGCCAGCTGTAGCGCCTCCATACAGCCGTGCGTTATCGTGATGTCTTCGGCAGTGAGCGTCATCCCTGAATCCGTTACGCGGCGGGCAATTTCCCGACGCAGGCGCTGACTGCCTGGCGGCAAAGCGTAGCGGCCGATCAGATCTGGTTCGCGCCGCAGCAGCGAAGCCATAATGCGGCTGATTTTCGCCGTCGGGAAAAAGTCGCTGTTTTGTGGGCAGGCCAGCGAAAGATTAACGTAGTCAGGATGGTTTTGTGCGGCAAACACGGTATCAATCAAATCAAGCTTTTCACTGCCGGGCGACCGAACCTGCCCGGGGTGGCGGTTACGGGCTTTTATCGAAGGCAGCACGCCGCGCACATAGTAGCCGGACTGGGGACGCGCTTCGATTAGCCCGCGATCCTCTAAAAGTCGATAGGCCGTCAGTACGGTGTTAACACTGACCTGATGCGTAGCTGCACAGCGGCGCACGGCCGGAAGTCGGCTACCCGGCAGCCAGGTCCCGCGGTGGATAGCCTCCGCCAGCGTTTCGGCCAGCTGGTGATACAGCGTTTGCTCTTGCGGCTCGATAATAGACACAGTTTAGCCTCCGGCAGAGGGGTACAGTCAGGTAATAACAGCAATTGTACGCATAACAATAGTGGATTTCTGAATCTGTTACCATTACCGCAGACGTCTTACCATGCTCTTCTCATTCACTTGCAGGAGAGCGGCCATGCTTGATCCCTCTTTTTTCAGCTATGTCACCGTTATGTCGATCACGCCAGGGCCAAACAATCTGATGCTCGCCACTTCCGGCGTCAATTTCGGGATGCGCCGCACCGTACCGATGATGCTTGGCATTACGCTGGGTTGTGCGTTGCAGATAGCGATTGCCGCGCTGTTGCTGGACAGTCTGCTGCTGTGGATGGGGGTGATTCGTCTGCCTTTAACCCTGCTGGGCTGCGCCTATCTGCTGTGGCTGTCGTGGAAGATTTTTCGCGCGGGTGCGCCAGAACTGCGGGAAAAAGCGAGACCGCTATCGCTGGTGGGCGGTGCACTGTTTCAGGTGGTGAACCCAAAAGCCTGGCTGATGGCCATAAACGTGGCGCTAATCTATTCTGCCAGCAGCGGACTCGTGCCGGTAATGAGCGGATTCGCCGCGCTGAATCTGCCCTGCATTTTGGTCTGGGCAATGATGGGCGACAGGCTGGGCAAGCATTTGCAGGTCGCCTGGAAGCTGAAGGCGTTTAACAGCGTGATGGCGCTGTCGCTGGTGGCCACCGTTGGCTGGATGGTCGTCGAGATAATAAATTCCTGAAAAAGGGCGGCCTGAACGCCGCCCTCTGGCTGCCGACGCCCTTAGTCGCCGACTTCACCGCCGCCTTCCTGCGACGGCCATTTCCAGTCCCGTACTTCCGGGATGTCCTCACCGTATTCACGTACCCAGGCGTGATGGGCAGCCAGTTTTTCCTGCAGCTTGTCCAGCACGTCGGCGGCTTTCTCCTGCAGCCCCGGTACGCGCAGGATAGCTTCCTGCGCCAGGTGGTAACGATCCAGTTCGTTCAGCACCGTCATATCGAAAGGCGTGGTGGTAGTGCCTTCTTCATTAAAGCCTTTGACGTGGAAATTCGAATGGTTATTACGCTGGTAAGCCAGGCGATGGATCAGCGCAGGATAACCGTGGAAAGCAAAAACAACCGGCTTTTCGCGAGTAAATATCGCATCGAAATCCTCTTCTTCCAGGCCGTGTGGATGTTGTTCCTGAGTTTGCAAAGCCATTAAATCCACAACGTTAACAACCCTGACTGACAGATCGGGCAGGTATTGCCGCAGCAGATCGACAGCGGCCAGCGTTTCCATTGTGGGCACGTCGCCCGCACAGGCCATCACCACGTCTGGCTCTTTACCCGATTTTTCATTCCCTGCCCATGGCCAGATGCCCATGCCTTTTTCACAATGGGCGATGGCCTCGTCCATATTCAACCACTGCGGCTCCGGCTGTTTGCCTGCGATGATAACGTTAATACGATCCCAGGTTTTCAGGCAGTGATCGCCGACCCACAGCAAAGTATTGGCATCGGGTGGCAGGTAAACGCGCACAATATCCGCTTTCTTGTTGATAACGTGATCGATAAAGCCAGGATCCTGATGACTATAGCCGTTGTGATCCTGACGCCAGACGTGCGAAGAGAGCAGATAGTTAAGCGAGGCGACAGGCTCACGCCACGGCAGCTTGCGGGAAACTTTCAGCCATTTGGCGTGCTGATTAAACATGGAGTCGATGATGTGGATAAAGGCTTCGTAGCAGTTGAACAAACCGTGGCGGCCGGTTAACAGATAGCCTTCGAGCCAGCCCTGACACTGATGTTCGCTGAGGATTTCCATCACCCGCCCATCCGGAGCCAGCTGCTCATCATACTCGCGGATCTGTTCCATCCAGGTACGATTGGTGACGTCAAAAACCTTACTTAGTCGGTTAGAAGCGGTTTCATCCGGGCCGAAAAGGCGAAAGTTGTCGGGATTATCGCGGAAGATAGCGCTGAGATAGCTTGCCAGCACGGCCGTAGACTGCGCCTGCGTTTCGCCGGGTTCAGCAATTTCTACGGCAAACTCACGAATGTCGCGCGTTTTTAACGGCTTGCGCAGGCGGC
>NZ_DALZCD010000121.1:0-12397 GCF_031978025.1 Erwinia sp. | reverse complement strand
TGATACCTGGGATCAAAGCGCTGGCGGTACGTTGATTGAACAAAAGGTGATTGACTGGACCCTGAGCCGTATTGGCCTGCCTGCTGAATCGGATGGAATTTTTACCAGCGGCGGCACACAGTCCAACCTGATGGCCATGCTTTTGGCGCGCGACTGCTGGTGTGAAGCGCATCATCCCGGCCATCTCATCAAGCATCGTGGCCTGCCTGAAAACGCCTCGAAATGGCGCGTCTTTACATCAAAGCTCAGCCACTTCAGTATTCAAAAGTCGATGGCCATTCTTGGGTTAGGCTATGACGCGGTGATCCCGGTGGATTACGATGCGCATTACCGTATGGATGCGGAGCGGTTGGAGCAGGAGATTCTACGCTGTCACGAGGAGGGCCTCATTCCGATTGCCGTCGTTGCTACCAGTGGGACAACAGATTTTGGCAGCATCGATCCGCTTCAGCAAATAGCGGAACTCTGTCAGCACCACGGTTTGTGGATGCACGTTGATGCTGCCTACGGCTGCGGCCTGCTGGTTTCTGAAAAGCATCACCAACGCCTGGCAGGTATTGAACACGCCGATTCAGTGACCGTGGATTACCACAAATCCTTCTTTCAGAGCGTCAGCTGCGGCGCTTTCTTCGTGCGCAATCGAAAAAACCTGAAGCATGTTACCCACCATGCTGATTATCTCAATCCGTTAAGCGCTCAGCAGGAAGGGACACCGAACCTGGTCAATAAAAGCATTCAAACCACGCGCCGTTTCGATGCTCTGAAGATGTGGCTGACCCTGCGTATTATGGGCCCCCGCCTGTTGGGCCAGGCTTTCGACAGCATTATCAGCCTGACGCAAACCGCGCATCAACTGCTGAAACAGCATCCGGCTATTGAAGTGCTGCACGCTCCCGAGTTGACCACACAGGTCTTTCGTTATGTCCCCAATGCAACGATGAGCAATGCGCAAATTGATGAGATAAATATTGCTATCCGTAAAGCGCTGTTCCGGTCCGGAAATGCAGTGGTGGCGGGGACCAAAGTAGCGGGATGCCAGTATCTGAAATTTACCCTGCTTAATCCCGGAACCACCCCCGCCGACATTGAAGATGTTATCAGCCTGATTGCGTATTACGGCCGGGAGCAGATGCGGGCTTCTCTGTTGACCCCGGCAAACCAGTGAGAGTGTTAAGATGAACAAGACTGTCTACGATTTTATTGGCATTGGTATTGGTCCTTTTAACCTGGGGCTGGCCTGTCTTAGCGAGCCGGTTGAAGGACTGAACGGCTTCTTCCTTGATAAGAATCCGGGGTTTGACTGGCACACCGGCATGATGCTGGAAAGCGCGCATCTGCAAACGCCTTTCATGGCCGATCTGGTTACGCTGGCCGATCCGACCAGTCCATACAGCCTGCTTAACTACATGAAGCAGAAAGGTAAAATATATTCATTCTACATCCGTGAAGACTTCTTCCTGATGCGCAAAGAATATAACCAATACTGTCAGTGGGCCTGTTCTCAGCTCAGCAATCTCCGCTGGAATACGCACGTTGAGTATGTCAGTTACGATGATGAGCTGGCTGCTTACCGCATTCGCGCCACCGATACCCGCAGCGGCACGCAGCATGAATGGTTTGCGCGTCATCTGATTCTGGGAACAGGCCCCACGGCCTGGCTCCCTGAATGCAGTCTCCCGCACCGCCAGCGTCTTACGCATTCCAGCGAATATCTGGTAAACAAAGCAGCGCTGCAGGAAAAACGGTCGATTACCGTGTTAGGCAGCGGACAGAGCGCCGCAGAGATTTACTACGATCTGCTCACTGATATCGATCGCTTTGGCTATCAGCTCAACTGGATCACCCGTGCGCCGCGTTTCTATCCGTTGGAATATACCAAACTGACGCTGGAGATGACCTCGCCTGAATGGGTGGACTATTTCCACGACCTGCCGCCAGGCAAACGTGACGAACTGAATGCCCGCCATAAAAATCTTTATAAAGGCATCAACAGTAGCCTGATTAATGACATTTACGATCTGCTGTACGTTAAACAGCTTGATGGCGAACTGGACGTTAACCTTTTTACCCATTCAGCGCTGACCGATATGCGTTGGCTGCCGCAGGGGGAATTTGAGTTATCGCTGCATCAGCTGGAGCAGGATTGCACCTTTACGCGGCGTACCGAAGGGTTGGTCGTAGCAACCGGCTATCAGTATCGCCCGCCAGCGTTTCTTGAAGGGGTGACCCGGCGTCTGCGCTGGGATGAAAAAGGCCGCTACGATGTTCAGCGCAATTACAGCATCGATTACCACAATCAGATATTTGTGCAGAATGCGGAGCTGCATACCCACGGTTTCGTGACGCCCGATCTGGGTATGGCCTGCTACCGCAACTCGGTTTTGCTGCGTGAACTGACCGGACGAGAAGTCTATCCGATTGAACGGCAAATCGCCTTTCAGACCTTTCCTGCACAAACGGAGCGATAACATGGCATCCGCAATTTTTAGCGCCGCCCGTCCGGCTGGCTCGTTCAGCCTCAGGCCCATGCAGGCCGAAGATGCCTCATTGATCCACAGCTGGGTTGTCCGTGACTATGCGCGCTTTTGGGGAATGGAGAAATATACCCCTGAACAGGTCGCGGCATTTTACCAGCAGCTGACAGCCTCTGATCCTCATGCCGCATTGATCGGCTGCTGTAATGACCGCCCAGTGTTTCTGATCGAGTGCTATCGCGCCTGCGACGATGAAGCAGGAAAGTTTTATCCTGCCGCAGCAGACGATTACGGCATGCATATTTTGATCGCCCCTGCCAGCGAGCCCATCAAAGATTTTAGCTGGCAGGTATTCTCGCTGGTGATGGATTACCTGTTCAGTCGACCGGAAGTCAAGCGCGTAGTGGTCGAACCGGACGTACGTAACGACAAAATCCATGCGCTAAACAAGCGCGCGGGCTTTCGTTATCAGCAGACCATTGACATGGGCCACAAAACGGCCTGGCTGGCATTTTGCCAGCGGGAAGACTATCAACAGGCACTACTGCAGGAATCACTGACTATGACAACTACCCCCTCATCGCTGCTTAATGGTGCTCACCTGGCGGGCGATAACTGGAAACAGGCTAACCGTTTACTGATCCGTAAAGCTATTGCCGAATTTGCGCATGAAAAAATTGTAGCCCCTGTCGAAACGGGCGAGAACCATTACGCGTTGTACGTCCCGGGCGGAGAAGTAACCTATCAGTTCAGGGCGAAGCGTCTGGCGCTGGATCACTGGGATATAGAAATTAACTCCTTGAATAAACAAGAGAACGGCCGCCCGCTGCCGCTGGATGCATTGCAGTTCATCGTGGAATTTAACGAGCAGATTGGTATTCCCCAGGCGCTGTTGGCAACGTATATGGAAGAGATCAGCAGCACGCTGTGTAGCAGCGTTTTCAAACTTCAAAAGGCGCAGTCAGACAGCCACGCGCTGGTTCACGCGGACTTCCAGACCGTAGAAGCCGCCATGACCGAAGGGCATCCCTGCTTTGTGGCCAACAATGGCCGCATCGGCTTTGATGCCCGGGACTATCTGGCTTATGCGCCGGAAGCGGCTACGCCAGTCAGCCTTATTTGGGTGGCCGTTCACCAGCGCAACGCGCATTTTTCCAGCCTGAGCGACCTGAGCTACGAGCAGCTGATGCGTGAGGAGCTGGGGGAAACAACCGTTGCACACTTTACTGAGCAACTGGTTAAAAAAGGTTTGGCTGCCGACGATTATATTTTTATGCCCGTTCATCCGTGGCAATGGCAGAATAAATTACTGACCGTTTTTGCGGCGGATATTGCTAATAACGATATCGTTTATCTGGGCAGTGGCGACGACCGTTATCAGGCCCAGCAGTCTATCCGCACGTTCTTTAATCGCAGCCAGCCTGGAAAACGCTATGTTAAAACCGCCCTGTCCGTCCTTAATATGGGCTTTATGCGCGGCTTGTCTCCTTATTATATGTCCACCACGCCGGCGATTAATGAATGGCTGGAAAAACTGGTTGCCGGGGACGCGTGGCTGAAACGCTGCGATTTCCGCATCCTGCGCGAGGTGGCCGCGGTAGGCTATCACAACCGCTATTACGAGCAGGCTATTAAGGGGGATTCCGCTTATAAAAAGATGTTTGCCGCACTGTGGAGAGATAACCCTGCCGCCAGCCTGAAGCCGGGGCAGCGCTTGATGACCATGGCGTCCTTCCTGCACGTAGATCATCAGCAACAGGCCTTACTGCCGGCACTGATAGCGGACTCTGGTTTACCAGCGAAAGAGTGGGTCGCACGCTACCTTACCTGCTACCTCAGCCCGCTTTTGCACTGTTTTTATCAGCACGACCTGGTCTTTATGCCTCACGGCGAAAACCTGATTATGCTGCTTGAGGACAATATTCCAGTGAGCGCCTTTATGAAAGATATTGGCGAAGAAATTGCCGTAATGAATCCCGATGCCCTGCTTCCGGAGAAGGTCCAGCGGCTGGCCGTAGATGTACCGGAAAACCTTAAGCTGCTGTCGATCTTTACGGATGTCTTTGACTGCATCTTCCGCTTTATCAGTGCGATCCTGCATGATTCACGCACCCTGTCGGAAGATGACTTCTGGCAAACGGTGGCTCACTGCGTCAAAGAATATCAGCAGGCACACCCTCATTTAGCGGATAAATTCTCGCGCTACGATATGTTCGCGCCAGAGTTTACGCGCTCATGCCTGAATCGGCTGCAGCTGGCAAACAATCAGCAGATGATCAATCTGTCGGATCCGGCTGAAAACCTGAAGTTTGCCGGAACCCTGGTCAATCCGCTGGCACGCTGGCGTTAACGAGCCTCTCTTTTATATTGCAACAAGCTTGATCAACGCGAGCACCTTTGGTGCCCGCGTTTTTACTTATTATTCCAGGACAGTATACAGATGGCCTTTTATGAACCTCTATCGCAGTTAACCCGACGACACCTGATTTTCCCGCTCTCGCTGGTGTTATTTGAGTTCGCAACTTATATTGCCCACGACATGATCCAGCCCGGTATGCTGCTGGTCACCCGGGAATTGTCAGTCGGGCCGGAGTGGGTTTCTACCTCACTGACGGCCTACCTTATCGGCGGGCTAATGCTGCAATGGTTGCTCGGCCCCCTTTCTGACAGGATCGGGCGGCGTCCGGTATTGCTTACGGGGGTGGCATTTTTTGCGCTCACCTGCGTGGCGACGCACTGGGTACAAAGTATTGAACAATTTGTTTTATTGCGTTTTTTACAGGGCGTAAGCCTGTGCTTAATTGGATCGGTAGGTTACGCCGCGGTACAGGAAGCATTTAACGAATCGCTCAGCGTGAAGATCATGGCGTTGATGGCCAATGTTGCTCTTCTGGCACCGTTGGCCGGGCCTTTGGCCGGCGCGGCTTTCCTCTCGATAGGCGACTGGCGCACTATGTTTTGGCTTTTTGGCGGGCTTGCCGCGATCGCCCTGGTTGGGCTGTGGCAGACTATGCCTGAAACGGCTGGCGATAAAAACAAATCCCTGTCGCTGAAATCTATTGGTAAAGGCTACCTGGCACTATTGAAAGATCGTCAGGTCATGAGCGGTTCGCTGGCAATCGGGTTGGTGACGATCCCCTGTCTTGCATGGGTCGCATTGTCACCCGTGATCCTGATCCACGACTGCGGGCTTAGCCGCATGGATTATGCCCTGCTACAGCTGCCGGTCTTTATGGCTATGATCGTCGGTAATTTGGTGCTGGGCCGCCTTGCCAGCCGGGTGTCAATCGAGCAGCCGCTACGGCTGGGTGCCTGGCCTGTTATTAGCGGGTTAATGATAGCGACGGTCGCCACAACCTTAAATGCTCACAGCTACCTGTGGCTAACTGTCGGACTAAGCGTTTACGGTTTCGGTACCGGGCTGATCAATGCAGGGCTTTACCGTATGACGCTGTTTTCCAGCCGCGCCGGAAAAGGCAGCGTGGCTGCGATGGTCGGCATGGTCACTATCCTGGTTTTCGCTCTGGGCATTGAAGTCGCTAAGACCGCTTATTTCAATATCGGTAGCCAGGGATTCAGTGTGGTAAATCTGACCTGCGGCCTGTTATGGTTGGCGCTGGTGCGAGCTTTTTTGCGGGAAAATAAGCGTAGAAAAGCGGTGCTTCAACCGCAATAAATAAACCTAAAACAGGCCAACAAGACGGTTCTTCAACCACAATCAATAAGCCGAAGAGGCTAACATTGGCAGAGATGAACCGTCACGGCTGCCCCTGGACCGTCTTTCCCGCTCGCTCAAGGATTTACTGGAGAAGATTGAAAACACGGAGGCTGAATTCCGCAGCATTACCGAAAATATTGACACATCCACCCCGGCAGGAAGGATGATGCAGATGGTTGGCTCCTTTGCTGAATTTGAACGCGCCATGCTTCGTGAACGGACAAAAAGCGGCACGCCATGTTTGGGGGGGTGGACGCCACCCCAAACATGGCGTTATACGGCTTCCGAATGCTCATCTCAATATTCGCCCACCTTTCCTTCGCTCAAACCATCGTTATGACGATCCGGATCATTAACTTTATATAATGGGACTTATATAAATCTATAAAGCGCTAAGATCGATTAAAAAGGATCCAATAGATCGGGATCTGACTCTTTTGCGCGCTCTGGAAAGCTGAGATGAAGATTGCGCTACGTGAATTCTGCTGCATATCACCCCTGCTTATTCCTCAGAATTCACGTAGCGCAACCAGCTCATTACTGGTTAAAAAAGAAACTTTTGGAGGTGTGTACGTTGGGGTAGCGTTGTCTTTGGGGGCATCAGGCTAAAATTCCGTCTGTCCGGGCTGGCTTATTGTCTCGTTGGACAGGAAAAACGTTTAGTCCCTTAATTTGGCGGTTCGCAGGAAGAAAAAGGGATGCTTTAAGCTGGGCCAAATTCGTAAAAAAAAGCAGGTGAAAATTGACGGTTTTGCCGCCTTTCAGTCGGGGGATTGACTGAAAGGCTTAAAGCTGTGCTGTCTTATCCATAGCATCATATGCGTTCCCACTCAGGCAGGTGGTTGGCCCTTTTTCGCCATAGTTGGAAAACAGACATGCAAAGACTAAAAATCAGGCCGCCAGTCAGGACGGTGGCGACAACCGAAAACAAGTCGATGTACTGGGCTTTCCAGAACACAACCCACATCACTACCCCCCAAAATGGCGTATAAACAGCCATGAAGCTGAAAAAGTTAGTACAGAAAGGTGAAAGAGGTGGCGGCGCAACCTTGAAGCCAAGGTTCCATAAAAGACGATGGCACGGCGGAGCATAAGTACTATGCCACATACCTTTCGCCTGCATTATGGCGAAAGCACGCCTTTTTTTACTGTCGAAAATCGGATAGTTTTTCATAACAATCCCCTGGGGTTTCTGTTGTTATTCCAGTCTAACAGTTTCCTTATGAAATAATTTCTGATATTCATCATTTCACTTAAACATTGCGCTAAAACACGTCAAAAGAAATAAAGTAGAGCAATATCGCGTAGGCAGAGGCCGGGTAGACGGGCAAGCTAGCTTTTCGAAAGCTGTCTGTAATGATGAACGGGTATTTAAACAGATATCTTCTGGGGTATTCGCCTCCTTAAAGCAAGTGGTCTCAATCCGCAAGATTTAGGGTGTGTGATAAAGTCCAGGGATGGCGGTTTCATAGTTTGATTCGAATCAGGCTTTGCTCGCTTAACTACCCAATGATAACCTTCGGAAACAGAGAAGATAGCCTTTCGTGAAAACCCTCCCCGCTTTAAGCCGTTAAAGACCCTTGTCGTGTCTTCTCCTTTATACGCCATTGCTATCGATATTCCCTTTATGCGGGGATCACAAGTCGGCAAGGCTTTTCTTGCGACGATAACGATTACGTGTTCTGCTTTGCCAGATACAAAAGATGGAAAGGAGGTTTTGCGTTCTGCAGTCAAAGTTTCATGCCGTGAGATGAACAGTAAATTCTTTGCTGTTACCCCTTTTTTCCTAATAAGAGCGGCCGGATGGCGCAGTATGGCATAATTATTAATTTACACCTTAGCTTGCCAGAAAGACGTTTAGCCAAAACATTCCAGCGATGTCTATGCCGGAAGAAAGTATAATGACGCTTTGTCAGCCATATCGATAATGCTCCTGATGCCAGCAGTGCCGAAAGAAAGTATTCATACCAGTAAAATAAATTATCAGGCTTTTATTAGGCTATTGGCTGTGTTCGGCCTCTTTTGAACACTCTGTTTTTAAGAGAAAATTTGACATCAGCAGATACCTGGCCGGTCATGGATTTACATTTATAAAGAACTGAATCCCCTCCTCTTATTTTTAAAAAAATAAAATATCAGTTCAGGACTAAAGGAGTAAAGGAGTAAAGGAGTAAAGGAGTAAAGGAGTAAAGGAGTAAAGGAGTAAAGCTATTATTTTAAATAAGCATTACCCCAATCAAGAAGAGATACCACGGGTAAAAACCGTATTCATCTTATTAATCCTTAAATAATCCATAAAAAATAACGCCCACCCTGCTGTATAACACACTCCCCCCGGATACTTCCTGACTCCTTACCCGCCTGGGCGTATGCCCAACACGTTAAGAAACGCTGATAGCTGGTTTATCCATATCGCCCGCTGTTAAGGCATTTTTGTCACTCGCAGACGTCTTTTATGCCCTATTATTATATAAAATCATGTACTTATAGGAGAAAAGCGCACACTTATCAACTGGCCTTTTTTTTGACCACTCGAGACCAACATCTGCCATTGTTATCCACAGAAAATGGGGATTACCTGTGTATAAAAAAGTATAAATCGGCCTTAGAAAGGCTGCCGTTGCGGTGAAACAGGCTAATTTTATTGATAAAAATACCAGAGCGGCCTTTTGAGGATGAAAAATGCGCATTATTCCATGCTAAAAATCAGGCAGATAAAAATAGCGACCATAAGAACGCTTAAGCTGTTGCTGTGTGGGCACCGATCAGCCAGGCCTGAAGTGGTAAACAGGATAAAAGGTGCGCAAGCAAAGGACGTCCTATGGCTGCGCAGATGTAAACCAACGTGGTTTTACAACTGGAAAACGACACCCAAAAATAAGGCCATTAATATAAGCATGCTCCTTATCAATGAATGAAATATCGAAGCATGCAGCAAATCCCATTTATTATTTTTAGAAAGAGAGCTACGTGCTCATTCAGAAAACCGTCACACTGGATAAGGAGCAAAGTCTTTTATATATAGTGCGGCGGGGTTGAAACAATACACCCTTCACTCGATTAATATAAAAAATGAGATTTCCTGTAAATATTTACTTCCTACTCACAGATTTATTCCTTCTATAGAAGCACGGGTATAGGAAGTAAAATTCCGAAGCAGAAAGAATTTCACCTCTTATTAACGTTTTTTGCAGATTAAATTTTTTTGAAGGGCTTTATCTTCATGCCTCTCAAAGAGGTTTATGGATGTCGGATAAAATAGCACTGTTTGAAGAGTGAAGTATGCAGACAGACAGGTTTATGCTGATGCCTGTCCCCCCTTTCCCTAAAAAATAATTTTGCCCCCCTGCCCTTTCTCCTGTCTGGATCACTTTCTCTATCCGTACTGAGCATTTCTTTCTGTCAGACCGTTAGTTCTCAGGAGGTTGATGACACGGCTATTATTCTCATTATTTGTATGTTGTAACTATTTTACAGCGTTAGCAGTACGGCATGGCGATAGCGCTGACGGTTCTTCCGTCTGAACATCAGAGCATAAAATTTCTTTTTCAGCGCTGCGGGCAGTCGGTCTTATAAAGATATAAAAGAGACAGGAATACGTTTTAACGCTTATAAAAAGGCGGGCCGTTCTTGTTGAACACAGGCCCGCCTCTTTGCTTTTGGCTAACTGTTTTTTGCTTTTCCAGAGCTGAGTTTTGTCCAGCGTCAGGCTGCACTGCCTGAAAATGTAGCGGGACAACTCAACAGTTATCGCCAGCCCAGCTCCGGAGCAACATATTTAAGGATCGCTTCCAGCATGTGCGTGCAATAATCTACGCCTAGCTGGTTGGGAATGGTTAACAGCAGCGTATCCGCTTCGGCAATCGCTTCATCTTTTGCCAGCTGCGCAATTAATCTCTCCGGCTCGGCTGCATAGCTACGCCCAAAAATGGCGCGCGTTTTTTCGTCGAGATAGCCAATTTGATCGCCACCCTGCCCGCTGCTGCCAAACCAGGCTCGGTCCTGCTCGCTGACCAGCGCAAAAATACTGCGGCTGACCGAAACGCGCGGCTCACGCTGATGCCCCGCTTCCCGCCAGGCATCGCGATAGGCACGAATCTGTTTTGCCTGCTGAATATGAAAAGGTTCACCGGTTTCATCATCTTTCAAGGTGGAGCTTTGCAGGTTCATCCCCAGTTTTGCCGCCCAAACGGCCGTGGCATCCGATCCTGACCCCCACCAGATGCGCTCGCGCAAGCCTGGCGAAAACGGCTCTGGCCGCAGCAGGCCGGGCGGATTGGGGAACATTGGCTGCGGGTTAGGCTTCGCAAATCCTTCTCCCTGCAGCACCTCCAGCAAAGCCTCGGTATGGCGACGTCCCATATCAGCATCGCTTTCGCCTTCCTGTGGGCTGTAGCCGAAGTGGCGCCAGCCTTCAATCACCTGTTCCGGCGAGCCACGACTGATGCCCAGCTGTAAACGACCGCCGCTGATCAGATCGGCTACACCAGCGTCTTCCGCCATATAAAGCGGGTTCTCATAGCGCATATCAATCACGCCTGTGCCAATCTCTATGTTACTGGTACGGGCCGCTACAGCTGCCAGTAACGGAAACGGTGCACTAAGCTGGCGGGCAAAATGGTGAACGCGAAAATAGGCACCGTCAGCACCCAACTCTTCCGCCGCTACGGCCAGATCGATGGATTGTAATAGCGCATCTGCCGCCGAGCGTGTGGCCGACTGCGCAGAAGGCGTCCAGTGGCCGAAAGAGAGAAACCCGATTTTTTTCATAGCATAATGACCTTTAGCGGCGCGCCTCGAGCGCATTGAAACCGTCATATTAACGCTGAAGCCTGAAATTGTCTCTGTGGCCGGTTAAAACTCCGCAGGCTCGCCGGGCAAAGGCTCCGACAGCGCCATCCCTTCTGCTCCGGCATAGAAGATAACCAGCTCAGCAGCGTCGTCTGTGGTATAGCCGCGATGAATATCGCCTGTCGCTTCATTTAGCGCTTCGCCAGCCTTAACCCGATGCGTTTTACCACTCTCTTTATCTTCAATGATTAATTCGCCGGACAGCAAGTAGGCAACATTCGGCATGGGATGAGAATGCCAGGGCAGCGACGTCCGCGGGGGTATGGTCATCTTCATAACCGTAAGCTGGGGTTTGCCGTCAGGATACGCGGCGTAAGGGGTGCCGTTCCAGGCCTCACTGGTCTGGAGCAGCTCCGTAGTCTGGATTTTCGCCGCATCGTTCTTCTGGTCAGTCAACATTTTCTCCTTAATAAAATAACGTCCTCCCGATTAATTTAGTAGAAGATTGGCCACTGCAGGATTGAGTATTGTCCTAAAGCAAAGTGGTCAGGCTTGTCTGAATAAACAGGGAACGTAACGGGCAGCATACATTATGTCGAAGACAAAGATCGTTAAACGTTATGGAAAGCTATTCAGGACGGATATGCTCGGAACAATTAATTACGCTAATCAGTCAGCGTAGCGCTTGGGAAAGGAGCCGATTTCAAGGTGCCTGTACGCTGAAAAACAGGATGAAAACACGATCGGTGCATCGGTAATATTGCGAAATGGTCGTTACCTGCCAGGCTTTTACTGACATTTTGTATCAGCATTAAACAATTTCAGACACTTTTCAGTTACGGAGCCAAAATGAAAGGAACCCTGCCTTTACTTGCCCTGCTGCTGTGCGGCTGCGGCGCGCACAATTCGCCCTCACAAGTCACCAGCCCTGGCGCCCCGACCTCGACGGAAAAAAAGCTGCTGGATACCGGCGCGGCGGCGTTGCAGTCTCGCCCGCCCATTGATGCTATTAACGCCTATCTGGATGGCTTTCATTTCTATAACGGTGACCATAATGGCCAGATGGAGGCGCACCACTACGTCACTATTCTTAACGATGACGTGATGCAGGCGGTGATTTACGACGGCAACACGCGAGACGCCAAGCTGATGGGCGTGGAATATATCATCAGCGAAAGGCTGTTTAAAACGCTCCCGCCGGAAGAGAAAAAGTACTGGCACAGCCATCAATACGAGGTGAAATCAGGCTCGCTGATCGCGCCTGGCCTACCGCCGCTGGCGGAAAAAGCGCTGATGTCGCGCATCGTCAATACCTATGGTAAAACCTGGCATACGTGGCACACCGACCGCGATAAAACGCTGCCGCTGGGCATTCCGGCCCTGATGATGGGCTTTACCGCCGACGGCCAGATGG
>NZ_DALZCD010000120.1:0-12404 GCF_031978025.1 Erwinia sp. | reverse complement strand
CGCAGCTCGGCAAACGCATTCCCGAACACCAGATAATCCGGCGCAAACTTGCTGAGCTCCTGCTGGCTCAACATCGGATGCGGGATAAAGGTTGAGGCCAGAATGTTGCGTTTAACGTAAATCGGCGAGCTGTGATGCACCGCCGAGCGCAGGCTTTTTGCCAGCCCGTGAAAGCTGACCGGTGGCTCGTACCAGCGCCCGTTTCCTATACACTCGGCATAATCCAGAATGTCCCGCTTATCCATCACCGGCGTTGGTTCGCCGAAGGTAAACGCCTCGACCTGCTGCGGAGCGGCCTGCGCCGCTGGTGCTGCCTTAAATGCCTTACGGCTGCGTTTTTTCATCAGTAAAATTCCACAAAAGAAGGGTTAGCGCCGCCGCTGGCAGCGGTCAGCGGTTCGTTTAACAGCGCGTGCATGATTGCCCAGGCGACGTCGGCGTGGCTGGCGTCCTCGCTGCGGCTCGCCTCGTAGGTTGAGCGGTTGCCGCTGGCGGTCATGGTTTTGCGGATCGCCATAAAGGACTGTGTGATATCCGTGCTTCCGGCGTCGTACTCGAGACGGCCGCTGCCGATGGTGTCTTTGGCCTTCAGCACCATGCCGGTTTTAACCTCCGGCGAGTAACGGATCTCGCGGGCCGCCGGGTAGAACTGGCGTACCAGCTGAAAAACGCCCTGGCCGATGCCGGTGGCGTCAACGCCGATATATTCCACGGTGTATTTTTTGGTTAAGTCCTCAATGGATTTCGCCTGCGCGGCAAAGTCCATGCCGCGCCACTGATGATGCTCCAGCACGCGGAACTTGCCGCCCGCAACCAGCGGCGGCGCAATCACGGCGCAGCCCGCGCTGTCGCCGGTGTGTGACGGGTCATAGCCAATCCACACCGGGCGGAAATCGAACGGGCGCAGCGCATAGGGGTTAAAGTCCGTCCATTCTTCCAGGCTGTCGATCATGCAGGTCTGCAGCTCGGCGAACGGGAACACGCTGGCCTCATCGTCGACAAACTCACACATCAGCAGGTTCTGATATTCCGACGGGCTGTATTCAAGCGACAGCTGGTCCAGGTCAAACAGGTTACAGCCGCCGGTCAGCGCGTCCTCAACGGTGACAATCTGCCGCCACTGGCCGTCGCCGCACAGCGCACCCTTAGCCAGATGCGAATGCGACAAGTCCAGCTCGATGCGGTCGTCTTTGCTGCGGCGTCCCTTGTTAAACAGTTCGCCTGACCAGAACGGGTACGCGCTGTGCGACAGGCTCGACGGCGTGGAAAAATACGTGGTGCGCCATTTTTTGTGCAGCGACATGCCGCTGGCGACCTTGCGCAGCTCCTGGAATTTCGGGATCCAGAAATATTCATCCAGATAGAGGTTGCCGGTGTAGCTCTGCGCGGTGCGCACGTTCGTCCCCAGGAAAATCAGGCGCGCGCCGTTCGGCAGCACAATCGGATCGCCCTTCAGGTCAACGTCAACCTGCCGGGCAAAGTCGATGATGTAGTTTTTAAAGACGTGCGCCTGGGCTTTGCTGGCCGACAGGAAAATCTGGTTGCGACCGGTGGTCAGCGCATCGATCAGCGCCTCGCGTGCAAAGTAAAACGTCGCGCCAATCTGGCGGGATTTGAGAATATTGCGGATGCGGTTCTCCAGCCCCGCTTTGTGCCAGTTGAGCTGGTATTCAAAGCAGTTATCCATAAACAGGCCGGTCAGTTTGTCGGTCTGCTCGTCGCTGAAGACGTTTTTAATTACCGGCTGGCGCTCACCTTTGTTGCGGTTGCGCACGTTAGGATTTAAATCCGCCTCGTTGCCCGAACTGCGGTAGCGCTCGACGCGGGCCAGGCGTTCTATCTGGCGGCCCAGCGCGTCTATCTCCTTGTAGTCTCCGTTGCCTTTGACCTCTTTCATAATGAGCTGAATCAACCGCGCCTCCATGCTGGCCTCAACGCGACTGATGGGCGCAATGTCCTCCCACGCGTCGCGCAGCTTCCAGCTCTGCACGGTCGGTGTTTTCTGGTCGAGCGTCTCTGCAATCTGGCGCACGGAATATCCCTGCCAGTAAAGCAGTGCGGCCTGACGGCGCGGATCGCTGATGGTGGTTTGTATGTTCATGCCGACAAGGCTACCGGGGCGTAAAAAGGCGCGCCCGCTGTCCCTGCTTGCTGATGGCTGAGCGGGCTGGCTTTCGTTGAGCGGATGGCCCGTGGCGGTGAAACTGGCCCCGACCCGAACGAACCCACAACCGGAGCCTGATTAATGGCAACTAAAGCAAAGCGTTTTCGTATCGCAGTGGAAGGCGCAACCACCGACGGCCGCGAGATTTCCCGCGACTGGATTTCGCAGATGGCGGCGAACTATGACCCGGCGATGTACGGTGCCCGCATCAACATGGAGCACATCAAGGGCTATACCCCCGACAGCCCTTTCCGACGCTATGGCGACGTCACCGCCCTGAGCGCGGAAGAAATCACCGAAGGCCCGCTTAAGGGCAAGCTGGCGCTGTACGGCGAAATTAACCCGACGCCGGAGCTGGTTGAGCTGACCAAAGCCCGCCAGAAAATCTACACCTCCATTGAGGTTAACCCGAAGTTTGCCGACACCGGCGAGGCGTACCTGATTGGCCTGGCCGTGACCGACGACCCGGCGAGCCTCGGCACCGAAATCCTGAGCTTCAGCGCCAGCGCCGCAGCGAACCCGCTGGCGTCCCGCAAGCAGCACAAGGACAACCTGTTTACCGCCGCCGAGGAAACACTGATCGAATTCACCGAAGAGTGCGACCCGTCGCCGTCACTGATGGAACGCATTACCGCGATGTTCTCCGCGAAGAAAAAAGGTGCCGATTGGCAGTTTGCCGACGTCAGCGCGGCGGTAACTGCGGTCGCCGAGCAGGTGCAGCAGAACGGCGAGGCGCAGGCGCAAAACCTGTCGGCGCTGGAAACGGCTTTAACCGAACGGCTCGACGCACTGGAGCTGCAGGCCGGGGAAGACCGCACCGCCTTTGCCACGCTGCAGGCACAGCTGAGTAAAACAGACGGCGGCTTTTCCCGTCGCCCGGCCTCGACCGGCGGCAATAGCACCGCCAGCGTGCAGACCGACTGCTGATTACCGGCGTGCAGACAGGCCGCTGATTAAAACATTTAACTGAATACAGGAGCGCAAATGCGCCAGAACACCCGCTTTAAATTTAACGCCTTTATGTCCCGCCTGGCCGAGCTGAACGGCGTCGAAACCGGCGACATGAACAAGAAATTCACCGTTGAGCCTGCGGTGACGCAGACGCTGATGAACCGCGTGCAGGAGTCGTCGGACTTTTTAACACGCATTAACATCGTGCCGGTGTCCGAAATGAAGGGCGAGAAAATCGGGATCGGCGTGTCCGGTTCGATTGCCAGCACCACCGACACGGCGGGCGGCGACGAGCGCGAAACCGCCGACTTTGCCGCGCTGGACAGTGAAGGCTATGAGTGCGCACAGGTGAACTACGACTTTCATATCCGCTACAACACGCTCGACCTGTGGGCGCGCTATGAAGACTTTCAGGCCCGCCTGCGCGACGCCATTATCAAACGCCAGAGCCTGGACCGCATCATGATCGGCTTTAACGGCGTATCGCGTGCCAAAACCTCCAGCCGCGCCAAAAATCCGATGCTGCAGGACGTGGCCGTGGGCTGGCTGCAGAAGTACCGCAACGACGCGCCGGAGCGCGTGATGAACAAAACCACGGCGGAAGACGGCACCGTGACCGACGGCGTGCTGATTGGTAAGGGCCGTACCTACGCCAACCTTGACGCCGTGGTGATGGATGCAACCAACACCCTGATCGAGCCGTGGTATCAGGAAGACCCGGAGCTGGTCGTTGTCTGCGGTCGTCAGCTGCTGGCCGACAAGTATTTCCCGCTGGTTAACCAGGCGCAGGCCAACACCGAGGCGCTCGCGGGCGATCTGATTGTGAGCCAGAAGCGTATAGGCAACCTGCCCGCCGTGCGCGTGCCGTACTTCCCGGCGGACGCGATGCTGATCACCCGCCTGGACAACCTGTCGATTTATTTTCAGGAAGGCACGCACCGCCGCATGATCGATGAAGTGGCGCGGCGCGACCGCATCGAAAACTACGAGTCTATTAACGAGGACTACGTGGTGGAGGATTACGCGGCGGGCTGCCTGATTGAGGGGATCGTGCTGTCTGATTTGCCGGATGAGAAGAAAGCGGACGCCACCACGACCGTACCCGCAGCAGATACACCGAAGGAATAACGCATGTTAAGCCCTGCCCGACGTCACCTTATGCGAATGGAAGCGGAAGCGGCCTCGCAGCAGGCCAGCAACCCGCTGCGCCACGCCAACGGCTACGAGCTGATGCTGCTAAAGCTCAACGACGACAAGCGCCGCCTGAAGAAAGTGCGCTCGCAGGAGCGCAAGGCCGAACTCAAGCGGCAGATGCTGCCTGAGTATCTGCCCTGGGTGGCGGGCGTGCTGGCGAAAGGCACCGGCGCGCAGGACGCCGTGCTGATGACCGTCATGATCTGGCGGCTGGATGCGGGCGACGTGCCGGGCGCGCTGGAGATAGCCCGGTATGCGCTTCAGTACGGGTTAGTGCCGCCGTCGGGCTTCAAGCGCGACGCCACCGCCTACCTGCTGGCCGAAGAGGTGGCCGACGCGGCGACCCGCGCCCGGACGCTGCAGCAGGCGGTCGATATCGACCCGCTGCTGGCAACGCTTGAGCTGACGAAATCCGCAGACATGCCCGATCAGGTGCGCGCCAAGCTGCACAAAATCACCGGGTACGTGCTGCGCGATGCGGGCAGGGCTTTGGATGCGATGGAACACCTGACACGGGCGCTGCAGCTGCACGACGGCTGCGGCGTCAAAAAAGACATTGAGCGGCTGGCTACTGACCTGAAAAAGCAGGCCCTTGCCCGCCGCTGACCGAACGCGCCCCGCGCCGGGCGGCAGAGTCGCAACGCATTTTTAATGTCTGCGCGGCTCTCCACCGCCCACCTGTTATAAGGCCGACTATGAACACGATTGTGATACCCGCCCCGCGACCGGCAGACGATGCCGAGCCGCCGGTAAAGAACACCTTTTTCTGGCCTGACGTGAACCTGCAGCAGCTGCGCAACGCGCTGCGCTATGAGGGCACCGTGACCGCGCAGCGCCTGCGCCTTGCGGTAAAAACGGCGATTTCTGAAGTGAACGCCGAGCTGTACGACTGGCGCGCCAAACAGATGGCGGCGGGCTTTACCACCCTGGCCGACGTTCCGGCGGAAACGTTCGACGGCGAAAGCGAGAAGGCCACGCACTACTTTGCCGCCGTCAGCGCCCTGACCGGTGCCGCGATTGTTGAGCGCTATCGCGGCTATGACGCCAGCGGTAAAAAAGGCGCAGAGGTGGAGGCAAGCGCCGACGAGTACTGGCGCGACGCGCGCTTCAGTATCAGCCGCATCGCCGGGCGTTCCGGCTGCATCGTGAGCCTGCTGTGATTATTTACGCGCAGCAGGGCGACACCGTAGACCAGATTTGCTGGCGGTACTACGGGCGCACGGCGCAGGCCGTCGAACGGGTCTATGCCGCCAATCCGGGGCTGGCCGAAAGCGGGCCGGTACTGATGCACGGCTGCGAGGTGACGCTGCCCGATCTGCCCGACGCCGCTGCGGATGAAACCGTCAACCTGTGGGACTGAAAAAGATGGAGAAAATCAATTCGCTGGTTAACTACCTGATCGGCCTGGTGCTGATGTGGTTCGGCCGCCACACCCCGCAGGATATCGCCTTTATGGTCGGTTCCGGTGTGGCCGTGGTGACGCTGGTGATTAACGTCGCCACGTTTTTTATCAACTGGCACTACCGCCGCAAGACCTGGGAGCTGCAACAGGCGCTGGCTAAGGGGAAAGGTAATGAAAGCCGCTAAACACTGCGCCGTGATCGCCGTGCTGGCAATTGCAACGCTGTTGCCGCAGTACAAAGCCCTGAAGATATCCGACGGCGGATTACGGCTGATTGCCAATGCGGAGGGCTGCCGCACCTCGCCTTATCAGTGCAGTGCCGGAGTCTGGACAAACGGCATTGGCCACACCGCAGGCGTCACGCCGCAAAGCCAGGTCAGCGAGCGGCAGGCGGCGGTAAATCTGGTGTACGACGTGATGCGCGTGGAGCGCCAGCTTGCCGTGTGCGTACCGGTTGAGATGCCGCAACCTGTTTACGATGCGCTGGTGAGCTTTTCGTTTAACGTCGGCACCGGCGCGGCTTGCCGGTCAACGCTGGTCGGTTATCTTAAGCGCCATCAGTGGTGGCAGGCGTGCGACCAGCTTGGCCGCTGGGTGTACGTGAACGGCGTGCGAAATGCCGGGCTGAAAAACCGCCGCCAGCGGGAAAAGGCCTGGTGCTTAAAGTGGGCGCAATGATCCGCCTGTTAGCGACACTGCTGGCCGTGGTGCTCGTCGCCCTGGGCCTGACCGGCTGGCGGCTGAACGTAAAAATTAACGATCTCACCGACGCGCAGCGCATTATCGGCACGCTGTCCGCCGGAATTGAAAGCCGCGATAAGGCGATCACCCGCCTGAACCACGAGGCAAAAGCGGCCCAGAAACGCGAGGCCGCGCTGCGCCTGCTGCAGGGCCGCGCCGGTGCCGCCGCCCTTAACCGTGAACTGGCCATACAGAGGGAAACCGATGCGAATCCGACCTTACGCAGCTGGTCTGCTGCTGCTTTGCCTGCTCACGTTATCCGGCTGCAGTCGCGGCCCGCATTCAACAACGCCCGCGATTATCTGGACTGGCTGTCCGCGCGTGACAAGCTGCCCGCTGCCGGGCAACAGCCTGCAGACCCAGGGCGATTTAGCGGCGGATAACCGCCAGTTAGAGGCTGCGCTTGCGTCGTGCGGGCTGCAGGTGGAAATCATCAAAGAATGCCAGGAGCAACACGATGGAGAAACCGACACAGCTGCGCCGGGCGCTGACCGACAGCGTGCCGCTGCTGCAAAGAAACCCTGACGGGCTGAATATGTTTATCGACGGCGGGCGCATCGTCTCCACGCTCGCCAGCTCGCTGTCGTTTGAATACCAGTATCAGCTTAATCTGGTGATTACGGATTACGGCGACGATATCGATCTGATTATGGTGCCGCTGCTGACGTGGCTGCGCGAGAACCAGCCGGACATGATGGCGACCGAAGAGAAGCGCCGCACCGGCTTCACCTTTAAGGTGGACGTGCTGAGCGACACGCTCTGCGATATCAGTATTGACCTGCAGCTGACCGAGCGCGTGATCGTGAGGCAGGAAGGCGGCGCGCTGCACGTCACGCACGCGGGCGAGAATTCGCTGCCGGACAACGTGGCCCGGCCAACGCAGCTTTACGCGGGCGGCGAGCTGGTCAGCGGGCTGCAGTTATGAACGGGCTGGAGGCGTTCGACGCCAGGCTAAACGCGCTGATCGGCAACCTGTCGCCCGCCGCCCGGAAGGAGATGGCGCGCACTATCGCAAAACGCCTGCGCGCCGGGCAGCAGCAGAATATCAAGCGACAGCAGGCACCGGACGGCACGGCGTTTAAGCCGCGCAAGGCACCGGCGCGCAAAAAGAAAGGCCGGATAAAGCGTGAAATGTTCGCAAAGTTGCGCACGGCCAAATACATGAAGGCGAAAGGCACCGCCGACGACGCCGTGGTGGAGTTTACCGGCAACGTGCAGCGCATGGCCCGCGTGCATCATTACGGGCTGCGCGACCAGCCAGCCCGTGGAGGGAAAGAGGTGCAGTATGAAGCAAGGCCATTATTAGGTATCAATCATAAAGTTCGGATACTGATAGAAAAATGTATAATAAAGGAATTAAATGACGATACTACTTAGACTTTCCTTTAAGTGACGTTATTAATGATGCTAAATGCTCAACGCCATCGAAAGTAGATGGCACTTTATCTTCGGATGCCATGATATTGGAAAAAATGACATCTTCAAATTTGTTAAGTAGACCATTATCTTTGGCTTTAATAGTGGCACTGTAGTCTGCATAGCTCTGTATGAACTGACAGAGGCTTTTTCGCAGTTCAATTTGCATTATTTGAGAGCGTATAGAGTTGTAATTTATCAAGGCGATACGGAAGTAATATATAAGGATTAGCGTTAGTGATATAGCAGGCAAAAAACCTACCAACTCATAAGGGTTTTCAACTTTCCTCCCAGGAAGAAAAAAGTAAAAGGACTCCATTAAAATTACTGTTGGTAAAATAAAGCCTAAGGCAATGAGAACTTTTCTCGCCCATGATAGCTGTATTTCTTTAGCGTTTCCTAGTGATTCAAAGCCTTTATATAGCCCTACGAAATTGAATGCATTTTTTTGTTGCTCAAGCGTCTCTTGTAGAGCTTCGACAGCAGCCTGTCTTTTTTCTAAGTCACTACTCCAGCTTTCATTCAATTTTTCTGCTTCCCTTTTCGCATTAACATAATCTTTAAAAGTAATTAGTTCATCGCTATTTATTAGCTGCTTAAAAATAGATGTTGTCATATCTTGCATAGCATATTCAACTTGCCCTCCTGCCCTGGATGAAAATGACTTTATATTTTCCCTAGCGAAATCCCTAATTTCTTGGTAGTCAGGAGAGAAGTCTTCAGGGCCTGAAAGATACTCCTCGACATAAAAACGAAACACGTTTGCAAAAACATAATCAACACCATCACTACTCATATCAGCTTCAGTAAGTCGATTGAGGAAATTTTGAGAAATATGCTTAATGTTAAATTGAGTTCTTTCATCCCATACATGTGCATTAGTAACCATGTGCCGCAGTAAAAATAAAATTATTTTGTTTCTTTCTAAAGTGAATTGATTTGAGTCACTAGACTGGCCCAACAAGCGAATATAGGAAGCAATAGCGTTTTTAGTATCTTCAGTATCAAAAAATTTTTGCATAACGCTCTCAGTTTAAGTTAGTAGGGTGTTTGCTCATGAATAGCTAAACAGTAATGGATTGTCGACTCTTGCTTAGGACTACATTATGCATTTATGAACTCACAAATCCCAGAAATCCTGCGCCTGCTGCGCAACCTGCTCCGCATCGGCACCGTGTCCGCCGTTAACCCTGACGACGGGCTGTGCCGCGTGGATACTGGCAACAACACAACCTGCTGGCTGCACTGGCTGACCGGCCGTGCCGGTCGCACCCGTTCATGGAATGCGCCGTCGATCGGCGAACAGGTGCTTGTCCTGTGCCTGGGCGGCGAGCTGGACACCGGCTTTGTGCTGCCGGGCGTGTTCTCTGACGAGTATCCCGCCCCGTCGGCGTCCGCTGACGCGCTGCACTGGTCATTTCCCGACGGCGCGGTGATTGAGTATGAGCCTGCCAGCGGCGCGCTGAAGGCAACCGGCATCCAGACCGCAACCATTCAGGCTGCCGTCAAAATCATGCTGGATTCGCCGGAGGTGGAATGCTCGGCGCTGCTGAAAACAGCCACGCTGGAAGTCACCGGCGGCGGCACGATGAAAGGCGACGTTACGCACAGCGGCGGCAGCTTCAGCTCTAACGGCGTGGTGGTCGATACCCATAAGCACGGCGGCGTGAAGTCCGGCGGCGACGCGTCGGGAGGGCCGCAGTAATGACCGTGCGATATTCCGGCATGAGCCGCGACACCGGCGGGGCGCTGACCGACCTTGACCACATCCGGCAGTCGGTGCGCGACATTCTGCTGACGCCGGTCGGTTCCCGCGTGATGCGTCGCCGCTACGGCTCGCTGCTTTCCGCGCTTATTGACCAGCCGCAAAATGAGGCGCTGCGCCTGCAAATTATGTCGGCCTGCTATATGGCGATCCTGCAATGGGAACCCCGCGTCAGGCTGACCGGCATCTCTTACGAATCCGCGTTTGACGGCGGCATGGTGGTTGAAATCACCGGCAGCCGCACCGACACCGCGCAGGATTTTTCCTTAACCGTTCCCGTGAGCTGATATGGCAACTATCGACCTGAGCCAGCTACCCGCGCCCGACGTGGTGGAAGCGCTGGACTATGAAACGTTACTCGCCGAGCGCAAGGCCACGCTGGTATCGCTGTACCCGGCGGAGCGGCAGGACGCTATCGCGCGCACGCTGGCGCTGGAGTCCGAACCGGTGGTGAAGCTGCTGCAGGAAAACGCCTACCGCGAGGTTATCCTGCGCCAGCGCGTCAACGAGGCGGCAAAAGCCGTGATGGTGGCGTATGCCCTGGCGGATGATTTAGACCAGCTCGGCGCAAACAACGGCGTTACCCGCCTGACGCTGACGGCCGCCGACGACACCACCCCGCCAACCGCCGCCGTGATGGAGAGCGACGACGATTACCGCGTGCGCATCGCCGCCGCCTTTGAGGGGCTGAGCGTGGCCGGGCCGTCGGGCGCGTATGAGTACCACGCCAGAAGCGCCGATGGCCGCGTGGCGGATGCGTCCGCGATAAGCCCGTCGCCCGCCTGCGTCACCATCACCGTGCTGTCGCGCGAGGGCAACGGCGAGGCGGCGGCCGACCTGCTGGCCGTGGTGGATAAGGCACTGAACGATGAGGACGTGCGCCCGGTGGCCGACCGGGTCACGGTGCAGTCGGCTGCTATCGCGGATTACGCCGTTGAAGCCGTGCTTTACCTCTATCCGGGGCCGGAAGCCGAACCCATACGGGCCGCCGCCGGGGCAAAGCTCGCCGCCTTTGTCAGCGCGCAGGCCCGCCTCGGCCGGGATATCCGTAAATCGGCCCTGTACGCCGCGCTGCACGTTGAAGGCGTCCAGCGCGTGGAGCTTTTGCAGCCCGCCGCCGACGTGGTGCTGGACAAAACGCAGGCCGCGTACTGCACCGGCTGGTCGATTACGGTCGGGGGTTCGGATGAGTGATCGCCTGCTGCCGTCCGGCTCGTCGGCGCTGGAGGTGGCCGCCGCCGAAGCCTGCGCCACGATTGAAGCCATTCCGGCACCGCTGCGTCAGCTGTGGAACCCGCAAACCTGCCCGGTAGAGCTGCTGCCTTACCTTGCCTGGGCGTGGTCGGTTGACCGCTGGGATACCGGCTGGAGCGAGTCCACAAAGCGCGCCGTGGTGAAAGCCTCGCAGTACGTGCACAGGCACAAGGGCACGCTCGGCTCGATCCGGCGCGTGGTGGAGCCGCTCGGCTATCTGATCCGCATCGTTGAATGGTGGAAGACCGGCGGCGAGCCGGGCACGTTTCGTCTGGACGTCGGCGTGCTGGATACCGGCATTACCGAGGAAATGTATCACGAGCTGGAGCGCCTGATTGCCGACGCGAAGCCGTGCAGCCGCCACCTTGTCGGGCTGTCAATTAATCTCGACGCCAGCGGCGTGCTGCCGGTGGCCGCCGCCTGCTACAGCGGCGACGAGCTGACCGTTTACCCCTATATCCCTGAACTTATCAGCGTCGGCGGGTCGGGCTATACCGGCACGGCGGTGCATCTTATTGACCTGACGGAAGTAAGCACATGACGATGAAATATTTTGCCCTGCTGACCAGCCAGGGTGCGGCAAAGCTGGCGAACGCGGCCGCCCTTGGTACAAAGCTGCAGATTACCGAAATGGCCGTGGGTGACGGCGGCGGCACACTGCCCACACCGGACGCGGCGCAGACAAAGCTTATCAACGAAAAGCGCCGGGCCTCGCTTAACGCGCTGACGGTTGACGCGGCCAACAGCAGCCAGATTATTGCCGAGCAGATTATCCCCGAAAGCGAGGGCGGTTTCTGGATACGTGAAATTGGCCTCTTTGACGTCGACGGCGTGCTGATTGCAGTCGCCAACTGCGCGGAAACCTACAAGCCTCAGCTCGCCGAGGGCAGCGGCCGCACGCAGACGGTGCGCATGATTTTAATCGTTAACAGCACAAGCGCGGTCACGCTGAAAATCGACCCGTCGGTGGTACTGGCAACGCGGCAGTATGTGGATAACGCGGTGATTGAGGTGAAGGCCTACGCCGACAAGGCGCTGGCCGCACACGTTGCCGCCGCCAATCCGCATAATCAGTACTTGCAGGTCGCGAACGCGCTGGCGGAAATTAAGGACGCCGGGCTGGTTGCGAAAGCGCTGGCCGCGCTGGGGCTGGGCGACGGCTCGGCGGTGCCGGTCGGCGTGCCGCTGCCTTATCCTGCAGCTACGGCCCCGGCTGGCTGGCTGAAGTGCAACGGCGCATCGTTCAGCGCCACGGCCTATCCGCTGCTGGCGAAGGTCTATCCGTCGCTTAAGCTGCCTGACCTGCGCAGCGAGTTTATCCGTGGCTGGGACGACGGGCGCGGTGTGGATGCCGGGCGCGGGATTGGCACCGCGCAGGGCGCGACCGGCCTGCGTACCGGGGCACTGGATTATTCCGGTGTGGATTCAACCTACGACGGGGCGGGCGTCGGAACCGCGTTTAACCAGGCAGATTCCGTCTCCAGAAAACAGCCGGGCGATGCGAAAGCGCCTAATAA
>NZ_DALZCD010000119.1:0-12422 GCF_031978025.1 Erwinia sp. | reverse complement strand
AGCCCTGTATCAGTTGCGGTCGCAACACAGGCGCGAAGATGAATGCCGGGCACTACCGCACGGTAGGGGCCTGCAAAGAAACCCGTTACGACAAAACCAACTGCCATCTTCAGTGTGAGCACTGCAACTTCTATCTGTCCGTCAATATCGGCGAGTACAAGCCACGACTCATCGCGAAGATTGGCCAGGCTGTTTTCGATCGCCTTATGGGGATACACGAGTTGAAAAAGTGGACACGGGAAGAGTTACAGGAACTGGCCCAAAATTATCGGCAGAAAACCAGAGAGTTGATTAAACAAAGAGAGGCAGCATGAATCTTGAAAGCGCTATTAAATTTCACTCTCCAAAATCACCGCAATTCACCGATTCACCACGCGCAACCGCCTCAGAAGCTTTGACCGGCACTGATGTAATGGCAGCAATGGGGATGGCTCAGAGCCGCGCTGAAATGGTCTACAGCGCGTTTCTGGGAAAGATGGGAATCAGTAAGCAGGACAGCGATCGGGCGATCAGCCTGCTAACCAAACATGCTCTTGAAACCTGCGACAGGATTGCAGCCCTCCGCAAACTTGAAAGTGATATTAAACCAGCGGTCGCGCAAGTGCTCGCAACTTACGCATATCTGGATCATTGCCGTAGTGCGGCGAGCGTCAAGCAATGCGATTGCTGCTCCGGGATTGGCTTCATTGAAGCGGAAGTTTTCACTATGAAGTCGCCGCTGGTCGGCCGCGTAAGGCGCAATGTTCGGGAAGTTGTGCGGGTGCGGTGTAAGTCATGCGAAGGGCGCGGCATCGTATCTGCGGCCTGTAATGACTGTTCTGGGAGAGGTAAAGCCCTGGACAGAAAGAAAACTGAAGCTCATGGCGTACCAGTGATGGGAGATTGTAAGCGCTGCTGTGGTTGTGGTTATGAACGCATACCTTCCACTGACGCCCATCGGGCCTTGAGCATAATCACTAATGCAATAACGTTGGATACGTGGAAGAAAAACGTTAAGCCCTTTTACGATGCACTTGTCTGCAAGCTGGAGGCAGAAGAAGCTTGGGCAAACACTTCTTTATCGAAAGTAACTGCATAGCGCAATAATAAATAGTCTGATATTCTATAGCGAGCTATTTACTTTTCCCGAAACTGTGGTAATTTGGCTCTAACGATGAGGTTTTTGCCTTCGTTAACGAATTTAAGCCCGAGGTTAACCCCTTGGGCTTTTTGATCTTACGATTCTTCATTCTTAAATTTGGCAACCGCTGCTGTAACAGCAAGCCCAGCTATGACTATTGCTGCGTTTTCGATAATTGGCTTGGCTGACTCACTTATTCCTTTTGTACATGCTGGACAAAGTTCTTCATCCCATGAATTTCCACCTTTGGCGTAATGGTCACAGCCTGGCGATCGGCAAGCGTAAACAATGCCTAGGCATTTTGGGTTGGTGCACTGACATTTATCCCTGCGAACGAAATTTTCTTCCAGAATGACGGGAGTAACTGTTGTTCTACAGTGTGGGCAGATTCCCGGATGTTTTTTTGCCATACAAATGTAATCCCGAAAATTATTATTAAGGCTTGGCATTTTCAAGGTGACTCTCAAATTAAAATGCCTAACAAACGATTATCGATTGCAAAAAAATAAATTTAAAAATAGCTAAATTATTTTCTTACCAAAATTGCGTGTCCATCGGTGCATGACTCAACTTTATAACGACGAAGTTTTTTTAGGATCGTAATTGAGCCAGCAGCAGTTGAAATAGCAATGGCGGTTATGGTCGCTGGAAATCCTACTGCTGCGACAGCAGTTGGGGCTGAAAATGCAGAAACTGAAGCACTTGTACCCGCAGTCGTTGGAGCTAAAGCAATAGCTGCGTAAGCAATTCCGATAGCTCCAAAGGCTATTACCCAACTTATGGAACCAGTGCATACAATTTTTACAGTTCCTTTAGTGATATCTCCTGAAATTTCGATTCTGTTTGAGTCGATTGCGATTGCTCGGGCTAACTCTTTATAACTTGATACCGATTCCATAATGACTCCTTATTATTTATGGTATTTGCAAATTATCGGTCGCGTTGCTCTTGAACTTTAAAATTTTTCTAATCACACACAGCACCGGCCCCCATGGGAGGTGTATATGGCATTTAATATGAGCAAACTGGCATCAGGCGCTGCTTATGGCGCATCTGCCGGGACGATTGCCAACGGTCTCCTTACCCGGCTCAGTCCTGACGAGTGGAGTGCTGTAGGCGTGCTGGCCGGTATTCTGGTCGCGCTGTTCACGCTCGGCATCAACTGGTACTACAAGCGCAAGGCAACGCTGGCCCAAATCAAGGCTCTTCAGCGCTGGCCCACTGCACCAGACATCAACGAGGATTAACCCATGGCTATGTCAAACAGCCTGCGCAATAAGCTAATTGCTGTCGCGGGCGGCGGAGCTATGGCTATCGCTACGGTATTCCTCGGCGGAAAAGATGGGGTAGAGGGCAGGGTATACGAGCCTTATAAAGATGTAGCAGGTGTATGGACTGTCTGCGACGGCCACACTGGCACCGACATCATCAAAGGTAAGAAATACACCGACCGCGAATGTGATCGGCTGATGTGGAATGACCTGCAGCTAGTTAAGAAAGCGGTTGATGGCATGGTGAAAATTCCACTGGGTGAATATCAGCGTGCCGCACTTTACAGTTTCACCTATAACGTTGGCACTAGCGCATTCTCTAAATCGACTCTGCTTAAGCGTCTGAATGCCGGTGACGTTGATGGCGCATGTGAAGAGCTTCGTCGATGGATATACGCTGGCGGTCAGAAGTGGCGGGGATTAATGAACCGTCGCGATATGGAGCGGACAATGTGCCTGGCGGAGAGTGCCGATGACCTCAAAGGCTAAAGTGCTCACCGGGCTTATCCTGCTGGCTCTGCTGCTGTTAGCCACCTCTGTAGCTTTAGCGCTTTATTACCGTGGCAATGCGATTGTCTACAAAGCACAGCGTGACACGGCAACCAGCAATCTCAAGCTAGCAAAAGACACCATCACGGACATGCAGACACGCCAGCACGATGTGGCTGCCCTTGATGAGAAATACACGAAGGAGTTAGCCAATGCTAAAGCGACTATCGATCAGCTGCATGATGATGTTGCTACTGGCAAGCGCCGGCTGCAGCTCAACTCAACCTGCACGAAGCAATCCGCCACCACCTCCTCCGGCATGGATGATGCAGCCAGCGCCCGACTTACTGACTCCGCTCAACGGAATTATTTCACCCTCAGAGAGCGAATCGAAGTTGCCGGAAAGCAAATAACCGGGTTGCAACAGTACGTCAGAGAGCAATGCTTTTATTAGATATAGCTACTGAATAAATTTTAAATACTTGTGTGATTTTATTGCACACATTTACTCCAAATGGTTCCTATAAATATTTGATAAATATTGCTTTATACAGTATTGCACCCATAAGGCATGAAGCGTAAAATCCAATTATACTGTTTATTTATACAGTATTTTATTGGTTTTTATTTTACGTCAAAGAGGAATTTTTATGGGTTCAGGAAATGGTTTTGACAATGCTCATAACAACCAGTTTGGTGGTGGTGGGCGAGGACCGACCGGTGGTGTTAATACAGGCTCAGGCCCGTCTGGCAACTCTGGTAATGGTCGATACGTCCTGTCACCAGCTAAGCCTGGAGAAGTTGTAGGGCAGTGGGTTAACGGTGAATATCGGATTGAAATCTCACGAGGCATGAATTGGGTGCCAGATAACTCACTTCATTGGTCAGATGGCCATTCAGGCAGTGAAGGTCGCGATAACCTTCGGACTAATGTAACGGCACCTGTTCCATCGGGATTCCGTTCAGCAGTTGATGGCTATATTTATACTGTAACCGTTGACGGTAATGACAATATTACCGGGGTAAGCCTTTATTCGCGGCCGATTTTGAATAATCGTAAAGACTGGAAAAATGGTGAAACTGCACGTCAGGCACAAGCTCGTGCACTCGTTCAGGTGCAATTAGATGCGAAGAAAGCAGCAGCAGCAGCAGCAGCGCAAAAGGCAGCGAATGATGCAGCTGCCGCAGAAGCGCAGCGTAAGGCTGAAGAAGAAGCCCGGCGTCAACAGGCAGAATGGGATGCTGCACATCCTGTAGAGGCGGCTCAGCGTGATGCAACTATTGCTCAAAACAATGCTAACGCCGCAAATTCAAACCTTTATAATGCTCAAAATGAATTGAATGCATTGAATGGTTTAGTTGCTCAGCGAGAAAACGAATATAACGCTGCTGCAGCCGCTCAGGAAGTGAAGCGTCAGGAGTGGGCTAAAACCCCATCTGGAGCGCCACCTACTACGCCAGCGGGTATGATCGAAAGGGCTAAGTATGCTGAACTCAAGGCCGCTATGAAGGTTACAGCTGAAAAAAAAGTTGCTTTAGACGCTGCTGTGAATCAACGCAATCCTCCACAAAATAATGTTAACAACTTACAAGCTCAGGCTAATGCTGCAAATTCGGCGAAAAGCTCCGCCGATGCCCGACTGGCGCAAGTATTGGCTGATGCTGAAGCTAAGCGAAGATCGGAAGCTGAACGTCAGGCTGCAGAAGCAGCTCGCGTTAAGGCAGAGCAAGATGCGGCTGCAAAAGCTAAAGCTGATGCTGATGCAAAAGCAAAAAGCGAAGCAGAAGCTGCAACTAAAGCTGCTGCACTTGAAGCTGCGCGTTCAAAATTAGAAGAGCAGAATGTATTTGGCTTTGCTGGTTTTCCTGCGATAGCCGCCTCTGCTGCGCCAATTTCATTTGCCGAAACGGGTTTAGGCGGTTTTACACTGGGTGAGGCTGCAACTGCGACCGCATGGACCTCTGTACGTACTGTGGTCGCAGAGCTAATCGGCACAGTCATTTCTGGAAGTGGCATTGGTGCGCTGATTGCATCCGTGGCATACATTCCAGGTGCGGGTGAAGGTAGTGATAAGGTGCCTGGACGAGAAGATATCAATATGTTCCTGTCCGCTATGCCTGCAGATGCAATTAAACTCCCATCTGACGCTGCTTTAAAAGCTGCTGCTGACGTTAATGGCTCTGTCAATATGGCCGTTCGTGGCCGCCTTTATTACACAGAAAATGCACTCAAAACCTATCTTGTACGAACTGTTAACCCGAGCGCTGTTCGTGTATTGAATGCTTCGATCGATAAGGTAACAGGGCTTTATTCAGTATCTATACCAGCAGAAAGCGGCCTGCCTTCGCGTACAATTTTGGTTTCACCTGAGAAAGCTCCTGGCTATAAAGGCTTGCCGCCTCTTGTAACGCCAGCTCATAGTGATGCAGTTCCTGGTAATACAGGTAATCACAACCCTGTAAATACTTCGCCGGTGATTGAAAGCTTCCCAATGGCCGATGACATGGACTTTAGGGATGCAATCCTGATTTTCCCTGCTGATTCTGGCTTGAAACCGATCTATGTCATGTTGCAAAGTGGACGTGACCTGCCAGGTAAAGTCGAAGGCGTTGGTGCAGATGTTGTGGGCAAGTGGCTAATGGCTTCTGGTAAAGAATTAGGTGTACCAGTGCCAACACGGATTGCTAAAAAATTGGCTGGTAAAGAGTTCCGAAGCTTTGATGCGTTTCGCGATGCTTTCTGGAAGGAGGTTGTGGCCGATTCCGAACTGGCAGGCCAGTTTAACACTAACAACCGTCAGCGGATGAAAGAAGGATTAGCACCTCGCGTACAGGCGAAAGAAAGTGTTGGCGGCCGTCGCTCTTTTGAGCTTCATCATGTCGAACTTATCTCACAAGGCGGCGAGGTGTATGATATCGATAACCTTCGCGTCCTGACACCAAAGCGTCATATCGAAATTCATTCAAAGAAATAAGGTGAAAATATGGAACTGAAGCATAAATTTGAAGACTACACGGAAGCAGAATTCACCCAACTTGTGAGTGAAATCTGCAGCGCTAAAGGCGGCGAGGCTCATCAGGACAAACTTCTGGAAAATTTCATTTCGGTAAGCGAGCACCCTGAAGGTTCTGACCTGATCTTTTACAGCGAAGATAAAGACGCAACACCTGTCAAGATTGTCGCCGCTGTTAAAGCATGGCGAAAAGCCCATGGCAAAAGTGGCTTCAAGTCATAAGCGATAAAGCCTCCTCACGGGGGCTTTTTTGTGACTATCACAAGGCGCATTTACGAGTGCGCCTCATGATGCAGCTAGCCCCGAGCTTACTGACACCGTTCAACGGGCTTATTTCACCCTCAGAGGGGGAGTTGAAATTACTAGGAAGCAAATAGCCGGACTGCAGTAGACATCAATGAGCAGTGTTTTAAGTAATCCTTGTCGGTGTGAAAAACCGAACAAAGTAATCCTTTAACCTTAACAATAAACTTTTTTTATCAATCTTCTTAAGGGCAAGATCAATAGCTGGGACACCCATGCTTTGATATTTCTCATTTTCCGATGAGGTTAGCCACTCTTTTCTCTTGGCGGCTAAGTATACTGATGATAGAGGGTAGTAACGCTTAAGAAAGCTTAGCTCGTATATTGCAGAAACTTGTATTTCAATATAGGGGTTTTCCTTTTTCCCATCTACTTCATCAAATTGTACCTTTCTCATAACATCATGAAATCTCTCAAATTCGGCCTTGGCGCGTTCTCTTCGGCTGTTCAAAAAGTACATAACTATTGTCCAAGTAAATGCTATTGCCCCTCCGGCTATAGAAAATAAACCTGCGTAGGGTAATGCAGCCTTAAATAACTCATTCATAAGTGGTTAACCCATTTCTCATAATGTGTGATTTATACCGTTCCTTAAGGTATATCGGCACTGAAAAGTATGAGTTGAGTAAAATCCTTTTACTTTTATTGACAAGGCTTAAAAGTTGGATTTTAAATATCTACCGCATCACAGTAGCTACCAAATTCCGGCGAAACCCGTGTTGGACGATGAACTGCTCACAGCCGGAAGTGGTTAACAGCTTTAATGGTATTGCCCACGAAGATGGTAGCCGGGTCTATCTGGCTCCTGATGACACCCTCAAGATAGAATCTGTGCAAGATAGAACTTAATTCTGGTTATTCTCGGGAAATTCGATCCCATTGGCGCTTATATTCCTCCAGTTCATCAACACATTGAGAGCAAAGCATGCATCGTAGTAATTTAGATTTTCATATGCGGACTCAAGCTCAGAGCCGGTCAATAAATTTTCACAATCATTATGGTGGCCGCCTGGGTTTTCTACGCCATCACAACCATGCGACATAAATGGTGACAACACATGCTTTTGAACAGGGCTAAGAGCGTCGTATCCATGATCTACGGCTCGCTGAGCGATTCCAGAAACTTTTTGGTCTTCGTTTGCAAAAACATCTTGGTCAAGCATCGTTTTTAATAATGATTCATTAGACATAAAAACTCCTTTCGCAGAGATACAGCATGGCACTCACCGACAAACAAGAAATGTTCTGTCGCGAGTACCTCATCGATTTGAACGCCATGCAAGCGGCTATTCGGGCGGGGTACAGCAAAAAGACCCCCCGCGCAGCTGGCTGTGAAAACCTAACAAAACCTAACATCCAAAACCGTATCGCAGATCTCAAAGCGCAGCGGTGTGACCAAATAAATATTGATACTTCTTATGTTTCGCGCCGCTTACTGGAGATCGAACAGATGGATGTACTCGACATCCTGAAAGACGACAGCGGCATTAAAGCTGTCAGCGAGTGGCCGAAAGTCTGGCGTACAACTCTTAGCGGCTTCGATATCAATACGAGCATTACCAACTTCGATGAAACCACAATCGAAAACATGCTCAAAAAGATTAAGTGGCCGGACAAAGTCAAAAATCTTGAACTGCTTGGCAAGCACGTAACTGTCCAGGCATTCAAAGACAACGTTAAAAACGAACTGGTTGGCGCTAACGGGCTACCGCTGGCGGCGCCTACGTTCGTTGTTAGCTTCGGAGTGGAAGATGGCAGTAGCGGAGACGAGACTTAGTTTTACGCCTAAGTTCAAGTCTCTGTTCCAGCCAAAGCGATATAAGACGTTTCACGGTGGGCGCAGCGGTGCGAAATCATGAGATGCTGCCCGCGATCTTGTCATCATGGCTGCCAGTAATAAGCTCTGGATACTCTGCACCCGTGAGGTGCAGAACTCCATCAAGGACTCAGTACACAAGCTGCTGAAAGACCAGATTGAAATGCTTGGGCTTAACCCATGGTTCCGCATCACCAACGCATCAGGCAGCGAATTCCTGTTTAAGGGCCTGCGCTTCGATCCGCTGGGCATCAAGTCGACTGAAGGTGTGGACATCTGTTGGGTAGAAGCGCTGCAGGAAACATATGATGCAATGTTTGATGGGCAGGCGAACGGGCAAATGATTACCACCGGCGCAGATGGCGGCCGCGTCTTAATGGATAAGCCATTGCCAAGCCGTGAGATTATCTTGGAAATTGCTGAGCAAAACAGACAGTCGCGGATTGACAGTGCAATGCAGTCAGTAAGTGTATTGCAATTGAAGTTACAAGCCGGAAGAAAGATTACTGCAGCTGAAACCTCCAGGCTAAATGCTGTACTGGATTATATCGATGAGGTTAACGCGGTAGATACCTCTTCTGCCGCTGATATAAACTGGCCGGAAAAGCCATGATTGAAAAAATCTCCTGCGACGGCCAGGAGTATGCCGCATCGAACTCAGCAGGATACGTGGTGGGCGATCAAAGCGTGATCAAACCGAATGGGTTGCACAAAAAAGCATTAACATCTTCAATAGCTTTACAAAATCCCTGAGCGTAGCAGCTTGATCAGATTTATCGAGCAATATTACTGTATATCCATGCAGTTTTAATTGGGAGCCTGTAGATTAATTATAGAGCCAACGGCCAGCTTTAGCTGATTCTATTAGCATGCCTATAGTCAAATCAGGGACAGGGATAGGCGTTGCCCTTTTAAAGGGATTTAGCGAAAATGACTGAGGCGGGTAATAATTGTTTATATTAAAATTTTCTTTTTTTACAGAGAATTTTTTAAAAAAGTTCTCCATAAGCTCTTCAGCTTCAGCATCATCTAGTTGTAAATCGGAATCCAGGTCTGTCTCGATTGATAATTGAATTTTTTTAGTACTAAAGACATAAGACCCGGCAAAGGCCTGCACAAAATCAAAGATTCTTTTTTCGATGCTGTTTACCATATCTTGTCATCTCCCCGTGCAATGGAATTATAATCCCTTATTGTATTCCAGGTTATTTGCGATACGTCAGAAGCTAGAATAGCCCATCCCAGTACAGGTACTGAGCGGCCAACAAATGTCCCTATATTTGCTACCATTCTTATTTTTAGCATTTTGGGTTTTGTAATATGGCCAACTATAGTGGGTAATTTAGTCATGAAAGGGAATTTGGCTTTTTTAAATACACGTCTGGCAGTCATTAATGCTATAGAAGTGTTTTTTATTGCACCTCCTGGCTTCGCGCGCGTAGGAATATTGTTTCTACCCGAAACAATAGCCACCACAGCTGCCGTGTCTTCTATACCTAACCCTAACTGTTCAATAGTTTTTTCACAAAATATCATGAATAGTAATTCACAAGCTGTGAGATTAGATCTGCCTGCGTAATAATATGTGTTGTTGAGTTCTTCAACAGTATCCATCACTTGTCCTTAAGTTACTCGTTGTTTAGCCGCTATTAATATGGATTTTTTTAGTGGTTACGTAAAGACATAGTTGCAGCCAGCAATAGTAATGCTTGCTTTTAGTAATGGGGTTTAATGCTGTATATAAAAAAAGAAAAAAGGAGCGGCATCATGGGATTTCCATCACCGGCGCAGGACTATGTAGAGTCGCGCATCGAGTTGAACAAGCTGTTCATCCTTCACATCCATCTGCGACGTTCCTCATTGAGCATGGCAACCTGAGCTACGTCGTGGACTCGTCACTAAAGGCACAGCCCTGAGATGAGGTTTGCTATGAGCTATTCGGGGAGCAGGGGATCGGCAAGATAATGGGCCGGGCGATAATCACGCCAGAGGGTGAAGCTCAGGATGGAGCAGTGCTGGATGACATGCTGATCCGGGGCGTAGTCGTGGCTTGGGTGATGAAAATTTGTGATGACAGGCTGCCGTTTTGATGGGGCAGATTAGGGACAGGCAAAGGTTTGTGACCTTTTCCAGGCCTTTGCAGGTTTTATCAAGATGGGACGTGTGGGCACGACCGTATAGGGTCAATGACAAAAAAGAGAATATTACCTGGTCACTACGGGCCTAAAAAAACACGCCCCCATCGATGTGTACATGAAAGCGTGTTTTATAGAGATTTTAGTTAAGGATATTTTTTCAATATATTGATTTTAAATAATTATTTTATCGTGCTGCATGCGCTATCGGAGGGCATACCATTCCTTATGCTTTAACGGCGTCGTCAGCGCGCCCAGGATATCGGCCAGCACGTTGATGGTAATCACCAGACCACCCACTATCATTACGCCAGCGGAAATGGCCGCATAATCCTGCTGCCTGATGGCATCTACCAACCAGCGTCCCAGGCCTGGCCAGCTGAACACCACTTCAGTGATCATCGCCAGCGTCAGCATGGTTGAAAATTGCAGCCCCAGGCGAGGAATCACCGGCGGCAGTGCATTGTGCAGCACGTGACGGCGAATAATAGTCAGCTTTGAAAGACCACGAGTCGAGGCGGCTTTAATGTAATTTTGCTCCATCACTTCGCGCGTACTGATACGCAGCAAACGCACCACCTCCGTGGTTGGCGCAACAGCTAACGCCGTCACCGGCAGTATCAGGTGCAGCAGCACGCTTTTCAGCATCTCATGCCGCCACGGCGAGTCGCTCAGCCAGGCATCGATCAGCGCGAAGCCGGTAACGTTTTTCATGGGATAGAGAAGATCGACGCGGCCTGAAACCGGCAGCCAACCCAAATCCAGCGAGAAAAAAAGCGTCAGCAGCAGCGCCAGCCAGAATACGGGCATAGAGAAGCCCAACAGGGCAAGGGCGCTAATCGCTTTATCCTGCCAGCGGTTACGCATCACCCCCGCGGCAATACCAAAAGGGATGCCAATAGCCATCGCCAGCACGAAGGCGAGAAGGCACAGCTCCAGTGTGGCGGGGAAAACTTCCAGCAGCTGCAGAGAAACCGGCTCACCGTTAATGCTGGATACGCCGAAATCAAACTGCATCAGCCCCTGATACCAGAACAGCATCGCATCGCTAAGCGAAGCGCCCTGTAACGGCGCATGGGGGGTAAAGTAGCTCAGGCTGAAACCGACTAGCGTCAGCAGAAACAGCGTGACCAGCCACAGCACGCCTCTTCTTAGCGTATAAATAATCATGGTTTAGCCCCCCGATCGCGGTAAACGCCGGCAAAGGAGGCGTTGCCGAACGGGCTGAGAACCAGCCCGTGAATATCGTGGCGATAGGCCTGCAGCCGCAGCGAATAGGCCAGCGGCAGCACCGGCAGAGACTGCGCCAGCCTGGCCTGCGCCTTGCTGTAGTACTCAATGCGCGACGCCAGCTGCTGCGAGAGCAGGGCTTTCTGCAGCGTCTCGTCAAAAGCGGCATCGCACCAGTGTGCAAAATTGGTCTGGGATCCGATAGCGGCACAGCTTAATAACGGACGGAAAAAACTGTCGGGATCGTTACTGTCGGTAGCCCATCCCGTTAACGTCAGATCGTGGTTCATCTCCATCAGGCGCGCTTCCTGAAAACGGCCCTCAACAGGCACAATTTTAACCGTCACGCCAACCTGAGCCAGATCGGCCTGAATCAGCTCGGCGGTTTTCAGCGGGCTGGGGTTCCAGGCCTGTGACGTAGCCGGCACCCAAAGCGACAGCTGAAGATCTTCCACGCCCAGCGCCTTAAGCCTCTCACGCGATTTTTGCGGATTATATTCAGTCACGCGAGCGTTATTATCATATGCCCAGGAGGCTCGCGGCAGAATAGAGGCCGCCGTTTCTGCGGTGCCGTAGTAAACCGACTCCATCAGCCGTTCGTTGTTAATCGCCAGCGCCAGCGCCTGACGCACCTCAACACGGTCCAGCGGCGCTTTGCGCGTATTAAAAGCCAGATAGGCAATATTCATACCGGGCCGCAGCGTCAGCCGCAGGCGCGGATCGTCGCGCAGCACCGAAATTTGGCTGGCAGCAGGATAGGCCAGCACGTCGCATTCGCCGGTCAGTAATTTAGAAAGGCGACCGGTGCCGCCCGCCCCCATATCAATCACCACCAGCGGCATCCTCGGCAATCCTTTCCAGTAACTGGCATTGCGGGCAAGGCGCACATACTGACCGGTACGGTATTCGCTAAGCTGGAACGGGCCAGTGCCGACAGGCTGGCGATCGAGTTGCTCCTGGCGATCGACTTTGCTCAGCTGCGCGGCATATTCTGCCGAGAGCACCGGCGCGTAGTGCGTCGCCAGATGCCACAAAAAAGAAGCA
>NZ_DALZCD010000118.1:0-12522 GCF_031978025.1 Erwinia sp. | reverse complement strand
TGGCAATGGTGTTTGGTGCTGACGTCACGCCAGGCAAGGTCAGCGCGGCGGCAATCGTCTCTTCTTGGCTGGGGATTCAGGCCGACTATCGCGGCATCAACTTCCCGGTATTGCGTAATGATATGCCGGAAAGAAACGGCATCGTGTTTGTTAAGCCCGGCGAAACCATTGCGGGCCTGACCGTGCCGCAGGTGAACGGGCCGACGTTGCAGATGATCGATAACCCGATTAATCCGGTCTATAAGCTGATGCTGGTTATCGGTAAAACGGATGATGAGCTGCGCCAGGCCGCCTGGCGACTGACCCAACCGCTGAGCGTTGACAGCGACTCGCTGGCTGTCGGGCACCAGGCTATCCCCGCCAGCAAGGCCTATGACGCACCGCGCTGGATCAACACCGACCGCCCGGTGCGCCTGCGCGAACTGCTGCGCAAAGATCAGAGCCTGACCACTATCGGCATCTGGCACGATGCGCTGAAGGTAAATTTCCGCGCCGCGCCCGATCTGTTCCTGTGGGATGGCGAAACGGTGCCGGTGCAGCTGAACTATCGTTTTCCGTCAGAAAGCTGGATCGATGAAGAGAGCTCTTTCCTTAACGTCAGCCTGAACGGCACTTTCCTGCGCAATCTGACCGTGAATAAAGTCGGGCTACTGGAAAATATCTGGCACCGGCTGGGCGGCGATGCGCGGCAGGAAAAATATACCCTGAAGTTCGATCCTTACCTGATTTATGGCGATAACCAGCTACAGCTCTATTTCAATATCAAGCCGAAAGCCAGCGCGCCGTGCAGCGTGCTGACCAATAACAATATCAAGAGCCGGATCGAGGACGACGCCTGGATCGATTTGAGCCATACCCGTCACTTTACCCTGCTGCCGAATCTTTCCTGGTTTGTCGGTGCATCTTTCCCGTTTACGCGCTTTGCGGATTATTCGCAAACCGTGCTGCTGCTGCCTGAAGCGCCCAGCAATGCAGAGATCGGTGCGCTGCTGGATATGGCCGGACGTGCCGGTAACGCTACCGGCGTAGCGCTGAGCAGTAACAGCGTGCTGTTCGGGGTGCCCGCCGATGGCGCTCAGCTCAACAGGCTGCGTGACAGTGATGTACTGGCGTTCTCCACGCTGGCGCAAAACGGCTTTAACCAGGCGCTGCTGCGTCATTCGCCTTTTGAGGTCAATGGACACACGCTGGGCGTGAAAGCCCCAACGCTGGTGGATAACCTGCGCGGCTGGCTGGCTGGCGACTGGACGCGTCAGGCGGTGGATGCAGATCGCTATTTCTCTTCTAACGAAGACTGGCGCGGTTTTATCAGCTATCGCTCACCCTGGAACCCATCACGCGTGGTGGTGGCGACCGTAGCGACCGACGATGGTCAACTGACCAGCCTGCACAATGACCTGAAGTTGCAGCGCATTAACGCCGGGATCCGCGGCGATACCGCCATTATCACCGATGAAAACGGCATCCGCAGCTTCCGCGTGGGCGCACAGTTCCCCAGCGGGGAAATGCCGTGGTACATGATGGTGGTGTGGTATGCCAACCAACATGCGGTGGTGCTGGCGCTGATAGCGCTTCTGCTCTCCACAAGTGTGGGATTAAGTACCTTTATTTTGCTGAAGCGTCACGCCTGGAAACGGCTGAATCCGCAACACGATCGGCAGACGCCGGGCGAGAAAAAATAACTATGAAGATCAAAACGCTTATCGCGCTGGGCTTGCCGTGCATTACGCTGGCAGCGGGTGCGGCTTCCACCGGCACCGACGCAAACCCGGCTCTTCAGGCACTGTTCAGCCAGGCTAACTACTGGCACCAGAAGGCGCATGACGAACTGGCGCGCGACGCGCTGAATAAAGTGCTGATGGTGGACGGTAACAACGTCCAGGCACTTTATCTGATGGCGCTGTGGGCACAGCAAAGCGGCGACGGCGCGGCAGCGGCTTCCTTCCGCGAGCGCCTCAGCAAGGTGTCGCCCAATGATGCAAAGCTGAGCGAGTTGGATAATGCCCGGCAACTTCAGTCTATTCCTACGGCACAGCTGGCGCTGGCGCGTCAGCAGGCCCACAGCGGCAATATCGCTGCCTCGCTGCAAACCTGGCGCAACACGTTTAGCGGCAATGAGCCGCCAGCCAGCGTGGCCGCAGAATATTATCTGACGATGGCAGGCGACCGCACGCTGCTGCCGCAGGCGGTTGACGCGCTGCGCCAGTTCGCTGCCTCACATCCGCAGGATACCGGCGCGAAGCTGGCTCTGGGCAAGGCGCTGACTTACGACGCCACTACCCGCCGCGAAGGGATGCAGGTGCTAAGCAGTATGGCGGACGGCAACGAGGCTGCCGACAGATCGCTGCGCCAAGCGATGCTGTGGCTGGCAGCGAAGCCGGAAGACGCGCCGCTTTACCAGGTATGGCAGCAGCGCCATCCTCAGGACCGCGCGGTGATGGACTATTTCCGCAAAAACGCGGGTGGCGCAGAAAAAGGCGAAGGCTTTACCGCGCTGAACAGCGGTGACGTATCCGGCGCGCAAAGCGCTTTCGGTCGCGTTTTACAGGCCAATCCTGAAGATGCCGACGCGCTGGCGGGGCTGGGTTACGTGGCGCAGCGCAGCGGCAACTATGCCGCTGCCGCCGACTATCTTGACCGGGCGGCGAAGCAGGGCGGCGACAACAGCCAGCAGCGCCAGCAGCAGGCCGCCGATGCCCGCTTCTATGGCCAGCTGGCCGGTGCGCAGCAGGCGTTGAAGGCAGGCAACGTCTCGCAGGCCCTGAGCCTGAGCGAACCGCTGAGCCAGGCAGAAGGCGAAAAAGGCGTGGCGGCGAAGCTGTTCCGCGCGGACGTCCAGCGCCGCAACAATCAACCGGACGCCGCCGAACAAACCTATCGTGCCATCCTGCAAAGTGATGCGGATAACCGCACGGCAAAAGAAGGCTTGTTTTATGTTCTGCGTCAGCAGAACCGCAGCAGCGAGGCCAGCGCGTTGCTCTCCGCACTGCCGGAAAGCGTGCGGGCCAGCATGGCACCGCGTCCCGGGGTGACCAGCGATCCGCTGCGTCGGGAAGCCAAACAGGCGGCGCTGAGTGGCCATCCTCAACGCGCCATCGGGCTGCTGATGACCGGCCTCCAGCGCTTCCCCAACGATGCCTGGCTGCGGCTCGATCTGGCTCGTCTTTATCAGCAGCAGGGCGACACCGCCCAGGCGGCGGCAGTGATGCAGCCTGCCTTTAGCTCTACGGCCAGCAACAATGAAATTTATGCCGCCGCGCTGTTCGCCAGCGAAAGAGGTGCCTGGCAGCAAGCCCAGACGCTGCTGTCTCGTTTGCATAGCCAGAACAGCGACATGCGTGAACTTTCTCATCGTGTGAACTTTAATCTGCAAATGGCGGTTGCGCAGCAGTATCTGGCGCAGGGATCGGCCGCCGCCGCGGCCAACACGTTACGGGCGCTGACGATGAATCCGCCAACGAATCCGGCGGATGCGGGCAGCCTGGCTAAAGGGCTGGCCGATGCGGGCGATCTCAACGCGGCCGTCAACGTGGTACGTAACAACATGCAGCGTGGCGTGCAGGGTAACGCAGGCGATTATGCGCTACAGGTGGCCGTGCTGAACCAGGCCGGGCTGGGCAGTGAAGCGCAAAGCTTCCTGAGTAATCCGGCACTGCAGGCTAACAGCACGCCAGCCCAGCTGGCCGGTATTCAGAACGGCTATCTGATCAACGAAGCTGACCGCCTGCGCACTCAGGGTAAATATGCGGCCGCCTACGACAAGCTGATGGGCGCGCTGCAGCACGATCCGCAGAACAGCGATCTGATGTTCGCGATGGGCCGCCTCTATCAGTCTGGCAAAATGAATAAAGAAGCGGGCGTGGTTTACGATTACCTGATGACCCATGACACGCCGTCGCAGGATGCACGCGCGGGCGCTATCGATGTGGCGCTGACAATGCATGACTTGCCAAAAGCCAAAGCGCTGCTCGGCGGGTTACAGGGTGAACAGACGCCTGAGCGTCTGCTGTTAATGGCTCGCGTGGCGGAAGCCGATGGCGATCATCAACAGGCGCTGGCGTATCTGCGCAACGCGCGTGGCAAGATGATCGGCTTGCAGGACGGCCCGATGGCGGCAACGGGCGGTGTGGCCCTGGCAGATAACCCGTTTGTAGACCGCACCGTGCGCAAATCGCCTTCCGCTTACGATGGGGTGATGCCATGGCAGCAGGCGCCAGCGGACGCGGGCACGACCGAACGCATGTCGCAGCAGGCGCAGACTCTGCACCAGATTGATACCATGATGGATGGCCTCCAGGAGCGAACCGGCACCTGGGCGCAGGCTGGCGTGCAGGTCAGAGGGCGCGACGGCGAAACGGGCCTGAGCAAGCTGACCGAAGCGAAAGCGCCGCTGACCTGGTCCAGCGTGCCTTATGGCGACACGCGCTTTAACTTTACGTTGACGCCGGTCACGCTCAACGCAGGCAGCGCGTCTGGCACGTCACTCGCGCGCGTCGGTACCCAGGCGCTGGAGCAGGGGCGCATCGCTCAGGCCAACAAGAGCCTGCCTTCGGACGTACTGCTTAATTCACCGGGTTCACAAGCCGCCGCTGGCGTAGAGGTCAACCTCGGCCTGACCAACGACAACTTTAAGATCGACCTGGGATCGACGCCGCTCGGTCAGGATCTCAGCACGCTGGTGGGGGGGATCCAGTGGTCGCCGAAGCTTAGCGACTACCTGACGCTGATCCTGACTGGCGAACGGCGCGCCGTGACCGATAGCCTGCTCTCTTATGTCGGTACCGAAGACAAGCTGAGCGGCAAAAAATGGGGCGCGGTTACCAAAAACGGCGGCAACGCGCTGCTGAGCTATGACAACGGTGATGCCGGTTTCTACATTGGCGCGGGCGGATACAGCTATATCGGTGAGAACGTTGCCAGCAACCAGAGTCTGAACGGTACGGCAGGCGCCTATGTGCGTCCTTATCACGACGATAACAGCGAACTGAAAACCGGGGTCAGCATGAGCTGGATGGATTTCTCGAAAAACCTCAGCTACTACAGCTACGGCCAGGGCGGCTACTTCAGCCCGCAGGATTTCGTCGCCGTGTCGTTGCCGGTGGACTGGAGCAAAAACTATGACGATCTGAAGGTGAAGGTAGGCGGTTCCGTGGGGTATCAGTCTTACTCGCAGGATCGCAGCGCTTATTTCCCGACCGATCCGGGTAAACAGGCAGAGCTGCAAAGCTATTATGACGCCGGTTACGCTACCGAAGCTTACTATGCGGGCGGCAGTAAAAACGGCATTGGCTATAATCTTCATGCGGGCGCGGATTATAAGGTCAACAAGGACGTCACCGTTGGCGGTCAGTTGGGTTATGACACCTTTGGCAACTACAACGAGAGCACGGCTCAACTTTACTTCCGCTACAGGCTCGGAGAGAAATAATGAATGAATTTCAGGAACGTACCCTGAGTTACTACCGTCAGCAACAGTATCAGCCCGGCTGGTTCGATCTGCTGAGCGTGATGATTAACGGGATGTTGAATAACGCGGGCGAGCAGGAAAGCCACGCGTTTTTACGGCAGATGGGCGATACCCTGGCCGGGCGTTATCCGTTGAGCACGGCGCGTACCGTTGGCGAGCTGGAGCAGCAAATTAATCAGGTACTGGCGCGTTTTAACTGGGGTTTTGTTGACGTGCAGCCCCATGAAACCGCGATCTTAATTCATCATATGGCCCTGCCGCCGGGAGAAGGTCAAATGGATGACCGACAGTGGCGGCAGGCGCTGGCTGCGGTGCTGAGCGGCCTGTACGCCCGTTGGCTGGGCGAACAGGGCGGCAGCCCCGCCGTTTCGCTGACCTGCCTGGATCCCGGCAGCACCACTGCCACTTTCCGTTATCAGCTGTAAGGAATCTACCCATGACTTTGCTCAGGGCGAGCGTATTGATGATTGTAATGACGCTGGGCTGTTTGCAGGCCAGCGCCGCCGATGGCTGGGGCAGTTTTAAAGGCCGGTTTTTAACCAGCGAAGGCCGTATCCAGGATACCGGCAACAAAAATATCAGTCATACCGAAGGGCAGGGCTACGGCATGCTGCTGGCGGTCGCCAATAACGATCGCGCCAGTTTTGATAAGCTGTGGGCCTGGACGCAAAAAAAGCTGAAAAACCCGCAAACCAACCTGTTCTACTGGAAATACGTGCCTGACGCGACCGATCCGGTAGCGGATAAAAACAGCGCTTCCGACGGCGATGTGCTGATCGCCTGGGCGTTGCTGAAGGCAGGCCAGAAATGGCAGGACAGCGCTTATTTACAGGCTTCGGATCGTATTCAGCGTGCCATTGTCGATAAAGAAGTGATGAATTATGCGGGCCATACCGTGATGCTGCCTGGCGATCGGGGCTTTAATAAAACCAGCTACGTGGTACTGAATCCTTCTTATTTGCTGTTCCCGGCGTGGCGCGATTTTGCTGCACATAGCCATCTGAAAGTGTGGACCAACCTGATCGACAGCGGGATGGATCTGCTGCCGAAAATGCGTTTTGGCGACGCTGCGCTGCCCACGGATTGGGTAGCCCTGAATGCTGACGGCAGCGTCGCGCCTGCCACCGGCTGGGCACCGCGCTTCTCTTACGATGCTATCCGCGTGCCGCTCTACCTCTACTGGTATGATGCACAGAGCCTGCAGCTGGTGCCTTTCCAGCATTTCTGGATGGGCTTCGCGCGCGACAAAACCCCCGCGTGGATTGACGTCAGCAACGGTAATAAGGCGCCTTACGCTATGGCTGGCGGCCTGCTGGCGGTGCGCGATCTTACCCTGAACCAGACCGGCTACCTCAGTGACCAGCTGGCGGAGGATCAGGATTACTATTCTGCCAGCCTGCAGCTGCTGGCCTGGCTGGCTTATAAAAGTCAGTAACGTCTTTTCTGTCGCACCAGACCTTCTGCCCTCGCCGAAACGAGGCGGAAGGTCTGAAGCCTGTGCAGACAACCGCGCTACGGCGGCAATAAACAGCGGTCGCTCTGGCCGTCGAAAATAGCTAATAAACTGAATACCCTACCAATTATTAATATGCCTGGTGCAAAATTTGCCGTGGCAAAACCCTTGTTTTAATCCGGTTATAGCGGCTTACTGGCGGCCTCTTAACCTGACCGGATACCCAGATGAACCCGTTATGGCCTGCCTCTGTGGACGACCAGAGCGCCCAACCACAAGTCGTCACTTTAACCCTCGGCATTTTCTTTGACGGCACCGGAAATAACGCGCTGAATGCCAGACGCCACCTCGGCTCACTGTTGGAAGATGGCGAAGCGCTGGCGGCCTGGAAGCACACCACAAAGCAGACGCTGGGCTTTTGCGATAGCGCCATCGGCAGCCATATCGGCTACTACACCAACATCTATTGGCTGCATTCGCTTTACGTTACTGAATCGGCCGGCAGCCAGCACCAGCAATCCCTCTATATCGACGGGATCGGCACGCAGGAGGGCGAGGCAGATAGCGTGCTGAATATGGCATTCGGTACGGGCGACCAGGGCATCGTGGCGAAAACCGATCGGGCGGTCGCCTTGCTGGTCGGCATACTGCACAGATACGCTCTCCAGCACCCAAATCAGGTCATCAACGAACTGCAGTTCGATCTCTTCGGCTTTAGCCGGGGGGCCGCCGCCGCACGCCATTTTGCTAACCGTCTGTTTAATCAGGACAGCAGCATCATCGAGGCGATAAAAAAAGGGCTGGAAGGCGTGCATTATCGCGGTTCACCCGCTGGAAAAACCCGTTTTCTGGGCCTTTTCGATACGGTAGCCGCCGTGGCAACGCTGGCCAACGGCCTGGCTCCCCACAGCGCGGACAGCGGCGACGTCAACCTTGCGCTTCGGCCTGGCGTGGCGGAGAAAGTGTTCCACCTTACCGCGCAGCACGAGTGCCGCTTTAACTTTGCGCTCAACAGCGTGCAGCCTGCCTGGCCCGAGGTCGCGTTGCCTGGCGTGCATTCGGATATCGGTGGCGGCTACCATGCCGTTGAGCAGGAGACCTGTTTTCTGACGCGCCCACAATTAGAAACCGTGCCGCTGGCTACGGCTGATGAGGAAACCCGAGTTTACCAGGCCGCCAGCAAAGCGCTGGATGCCATGCGCGACTATCCAGCCATCGCGCCTTACATTGAGACTGGTGAAGTGGCCCTACGCACCTGGTTTGACGACAGAATGCCCGCCGATCGCTACGGAACGCTGCAAAAACGCAGCGGCGCGGCGGTCGTCCTGCAGCGCACCGTGCGCAACGACTGGGCAAAAGTGGCGCTCAGAGTAATGATTGATGCCGCCCAGGCGGCGGGAGTAAGGTTTAACGCCATAGAGGGCGCTGACAAGGCGCTGACGCTGCCAGCTGAAATGCTTCCTTTGTATGAAAAAGCCCTTGCGCTGAGCCGGGCTGTCCGGTGCGGGCGGAAACCCATCGATTTTAGCAAGGGCGAAATTGCTTTGCTGGCGGCCCGGTATCTGCACGGTTCGGCGAACTGGAATGAGGTACAGACCGATGCCGGGGGTAACATTGTGGATGCTGTCAGGCCGGTTGAATCGGGGGCTTTCGTGCACCGTCCCGACACCCGCTGGCAGCGTACGGTATACGATCTCAACGGCAAAAAAATGACCTGATACCGGGCGGGGGGGCAGACTGGCTTAAAGCGGCGAACGGCTTTTTAGCAGCGCCGCCTTAAAGTAACAGCGGCTAAACGGGCCGCTTACCCCCTGAGACTCAGGGCGTGTCCGTGTTCCGGTCTGCCCCTGCCTCCTCACCAACCTAATCTCGAGCTGATGACCGGGTGAGCCTCAGGGCATTATCCGTTGCCCCGTTCACTATTGCGGGTAGGCCACCCAGTCGCCGCCGTTCAGCCTGATCCACGGCTTGCCCTGATACATCATTACCACCGCATTATCGTTTTCCGAAACGACCTGCGTCTGCGGCAGATTTTCGGTCAGCACCGACATATTAACGTTGGCGGCGTTAAATACCTGACCATCCACTACGCGGGAAACCAGATCGGAGATCGCCATCAGGCTGGTAGGCGCTTCTACGGTCAACGGCCGATCCTGATGCGGCGCCTTCATACCAGCAAACCTGATGCCGACAGGAACGTGGGTAATGCTCGGGCTGGGGATATCGCGCAGGCCGGACATCTGCATTTTATCGCCCTGTAGCGCCGCGCCGTGCTCCGGCACCATAATCACCATCACACGACGACCCGATTTATCCAGGTTGGTCAGGAAAGTATCCAGCTGATCGAACAACAGTTTGGCGCGCGGTTGCCAGGCGGCGGTCTTGGTGCTGCCAAGCTCGCGCGTGCCGTCGTGCAGCGGGATCAGGTTATAAAAGGTAGCCGTACGGGCATCTGCACTTTTTTGTCTGTCATCCAGCCAGCGCTGCATCAGTTCGCCATCGTTAAAGACCGGCGAGCTGTCGAACGAGGTCCACGACGCGCCGATACCGGCCTGCGACATCAGCGGCGCCTGTAAATCGCCATCGTCGCGCAGCTCCTGCAAATAGTTACCAAACACGCCGGTATGATCCATCATCAACTGCTCTTTAAAGCCCAGCTTCGCCAAATTATCAAACAGATAGCAGCGGCGGTCGGTCGGCTTATAGAGATCGCTGTGCGAGGTCTGCCCGCAGCTGGCACGCAGCAGACGGATCCCCGCCGGGCCACTGTAGCCAGTGGCGGAGTTATAGTTATTCAGCACGATATCGAAATGTTTCCACAGCGGATGATCGCGTAGCTGAGCCACTTCCGTATCGGACCAGGAAAGCGAACAAATGTTAACGATCAGAATATCAAACGGAGCCGAATCGGCGGGCAGCGAGTCCGGGAAAGCGGTAGTCCGCTGTTTTTCACTGGCGTAGAACTTGTTCAGATAGGCGGTCAGGTTCGCGCTGGTTGGCGGCGCCGATTGATCCATCGCGTTGGCGCTGGTGGCGGCTCTGTTAGGCTGCGAGGCCGTATTCAGCGCCACCGGCGGCGTCACCTCTTTGGTCGGTAGCAGCGCGAAAGAAGGCCCGGCCATATTGACCACGTTAATCCACAGCAGCATCAACGACACCAGGACCGACACGCGCACCCACTGCGAGACAAACAGGTAAATAACCAGCAGCACGAAACCGGCGCCGATCATCTGCCAGTTAACGAAACGGTTAACCAAATCCAGCAGATAAGCTCCCGAGAACCCGACCAGCTGGCTCCCTTCACTGGCAATGCTTTGCGGACCGGGCAGCCAGGTATCGTGCCAGAACAGCGCGAAGCCGATCGGCACGGAGATCCAGTTGCGCCAGCGGTGCAGCCGCTCACTGGGCATCGGCAACAGCAGCCATGCCAGAAAGACCAGGTTAGTCAGGGCGTGGAAATTAAGATACCCAAACCACAGCAGCGCAAATTTGATCAGGAAATAAAAATTCCAGCCGCCCAGGCCGCGCCAGTGCAGCAGGAGCGTCGGCTTTGGGGTATTTGGTCGACTCATGTCTTATCCGATTTTGAAGAGTTACGCCGCCAGAGGCCTTCATACTTCAGCGCGCGAGGCGGTGTGACTCGCAGCACCAGCCCCCGCCACTGCCTGGGCAGCCAGCGGGCATAAAAGGGTTTCAGCAGCAGCAGCAGCAGAACCGCCAGGATCAGGATCTGCACTCCATCCATTACTGTCATATCGTCTTGTCCGGTGAGTCCTGACCAAGGGTGATATTTTGCGGTTGTCGGCGCGTTTTGGGCCTGGTCTCGGCCGGTGTCGGCACGGCTGCAAGGGGCACGGGCGCATCACGCCAGGCCGTTGGCACCTGACTGGTCAGCTGGCGGACCTCCGACAAAATCTGCAAATCTTCATGCCAGACCAGCCGGTTGGTAAAAATTTCGTCATGCGGCAGCTGAAAAATAAACTTTAGCGCGGTATTTAAGTCGCTAAAGCGGCAGGAAGAGAGAAACAGATAGAGCCTGTCGTCTAATAAGGTAACCAGATCGCCGTAGCGACGCGGCTTACACAGCGTCAGCGCCTGTTCCGGCTTCAGTTCCGGCACGGGACGCAGCGCCACCAGCAGCCCTTTGCCGTTTTCCGGCAGCAGCGTATTGTTGACGAGCAGCGTGACCGACTGACAAAACTCCGGCAAGGACTGATAGCCACGCGCCTGCAAAGGCTGCATCGACTTCATCAACGCACTGAGATCGGCCGGTACATGGCGGTTATAAGATTGCCCCTGAATACCTTCCAGCATGGTCAGAAAGCGCGACATGGTGGCGTTGAGCGGCACGATGCTATTAACGCCACAGGCCAGCAGCAGTCGCTCATCGCTGTAGCGCAGCGAGGCGCGCATTTCCCGCACCACTATTTTCAGGCCGCTACCGCGCGTGCGGCGCAGCGCATGGATCTGCTCCGCCAGCGTCGGGATCTGGTCGTTACGCTGCAGGCTAAAAATGACGGTTGCCGTGCTGGCCTGCTGCGCGCGATGGTAGAGTTCCGCGTTGTCGTCAAACAGCGTCCACTGGCTGGAGAGCGGTGGGGCGCCTTCCAGCACCGATTTTTCCGCCAGATAAAGCGTCTCGTCGTTGAGCGTCAGCGGCGTGTTTTGCTCCCCTTCCAGTAATCTGAACTGGTCCTGGTTCAGGTCCAGGCGTAAGGCGCGATCGGCCAGCATGCCGTCGCCGTTGGCCCACCAGTTAATGCGGTAATCCCAGCTGTCGTGCTGCCAGTCGAGCTGAGCCAGGCCATCGATATGCCGGTAAAGACTTTGCAGGCGGGTACGTAGCGCGTTGATTACTGAACCAAAGCTAATGATTAGCAGCGTGATGGGTTTAGCATTAAGAAAGTGTTGTATCTTTTTTGTCCACAGCCGTAGCTCGTCCTGACTCAATTTTTCCCACAGGGAAGCGGGGGCAAAAAACAGGACCAAACGAGGTTTTCCTGACAGCACACGGGCCAGATCGTCCGTAAAAGCGTGCAGTGCCCGACGGGTTTCTGGCAGGGAAAAAAGTGGGATGGCGGCAGGCCCCCCAACTGGCGCGGGCGAAAGCAGCGAATCCGGCGCCAGGCCTGACGCAATCAGCGTCACGGTATGCTGCGCAACGATGCACTGACGCGCCAGACTACGGGCGTCCTCCTGACGGTTGGCCGTTAGCCAGTAACATCCTGACGGCTGCATCAGCATCAGCTCATCTCTGACCTGTTCAAATCCTAACGTAAATGGAGGTGTCATAAGATATTTCGCAACCCGGCTTGTCCTACGGCTAGAGTGTAGTCCAGTTAAAAAATGAAGTAGCATCATTGTATTCTGGCTAATATACATTACAACTTATAGCAAACCGACCGGTACCCGACCTAAGAATTTTCTTGCTCGGGGAAGATTTTTTGCTGCCTTCTGGGGCTATCTTTATGAGTCAACAGTCTGACAACACGCGGCCGCTGGGGCGTGGATCCCAGGACGATATTGCGCAACTGGAACGCGCTTTTTCGCTACAAAACTGGCGCTACATTGATATCGACCGCCAGGAAAGGCTGGCTGCGAT
>NZ_DALZCD010000117.1:0-12704 GCF_031978025.1 Erwinia sp. | reverse complement strand
GCTATGGTTGCGTTGAAAGCCTTCCAGATAGGCCAGATTGCCCAACCCGCCGGCACCGATGACGCCCGCCATGGCGCTGTAGCTTACCAGCGCAATCAGCGTGACCGTCATACCGGAAACCAGCGCCGGGGACGACTCCGGCAGCAGCACGCGGAATATAAGCGTGCTTAACCGTGCCCCCATTGAGCGGGAAGCCTCAATCACACCTTTGTCCACTTCGCGCAGGCCAATTTCCACCAGGCGAGCGTAAAACGGTGCGGCGCCTACAATCAGTGCGGGCAAAGCCGCATCCGCCCCTAAAATGGTGCCGATCAGCGTTTTGGTGAACGGGATCAGTAAAACAATCAGGATAATGAACGGAATAGACCGGAAAACGTTAACCAGCACTGAAATCACTGAATAGACGGCACGATTCTGAAACAGGCCGCCGCGCGCGGTCAGAAACAGCGCCAGGCCGAACAGGATGCCCAGCAAGAACGTGGCCAGGCCGGACAGCGAGGTCATATACAGGGTTTCACAGGTTGCTGCCCAAAGCTGATCCAGCTTCAGATGGGGAAAAAGCGTCTCAGTCATGGACCACCTCGGTCGTAATGGCATGGGCGTGTAAATCGGCCAGTATGTTCTCCAGCACGCTGCCGGTAGCGGCAGCCTGTAACCACAGTTCGCCGAAGGTACCGTTGGTGGTTTGCGTCATCTTGCCGTGCAGAATATTAAAAGGCACGCCGTACTTCAGCGTCAGCTCGCCCACGACAGGCTGCTGCGTACTTTGGCCGACAAACGTCAGCTTGAGCACGCTGCCTGCGGCGTGGTCGATCAGTTCAGGGTTGAACGGCGTGTTGGTGCTGCTGTACTCTGCCGTTTGCTTGACGAACTGGCGGGTGATGGGCTGCTGCGGATGGGTGAACACCGACAGCACTTCGCCTTCTTCCACAATCCTGCCCGCTTCCATCACCGCCACGCGGTGACAGATTTTACGCACAACGTGCATTTCGTGCGTGATCAGCACGATAGTCAGCTTTAGCTTGCGGTTAATGTCCAACAGCAAATCGAGAATCGCGTCGGTCGTCTGCGGATCCAGCGCCGAGGTCGCCTCATCGCACAGCAACACTTCCGGATTATTTGCCAGCGCGCGGGCGATACCTACACGCTGTTTCTGCCCCCCGCTCAGCTGAGCAGGATAGGCGTGCTCTTTTCCTTTCAGGCCGACCAGCTCAATCAGCTCCTGCACGCGCTTGCTGATAGCAGCTTTTGACGCGCCGGCAATTTGCAGTGAAAAAGCGATATTTTCGCTGACGGTACGCGACCACAGCAGATTAAAATGCTGGAAAACCATACTGATTTTCAGGCGCGCCTGGCGTAGCGCTTCGCCTTTCGCCTGCGCAATCTCTTTGCCCGACACAGTGACGCTGCCGGAAGTGGGTTTTTCCAGCCCGTTCAGCAGGCGGATTAGCGTACTTTTTCCCGCGCCGCTATAGCCAATAATGCCATAAATCTGTCCCTGTTCGACGTTGAGATTGACATCTTCAACCGCCGTCACCGGGCCAGCCGCGGCGTGAAAGGTTTTGGAAACATTACGCAAAACTATCATTTGTCGCCTGTTTTATCCCGTGTTGTTCAGCTCGCAGGCTGAGTCCAGTGAATGACTATTTTTCGATGTTATCGGTGAAGCTGATAATACGGGATAGCGTAGGGCTGGTCGCGGGTCAGCAAAGACCCAAATTCCATGATATATAGCTAAAAAGCATAAAGATATCGTTCATAGCCAGCCTGTCCGTCTTATCGCTGCCGCTTTTACCACGACTTTACCGTACAGACTTTTATAACCGATTTATCTCTGAATATTAACAGTATTAACTGGAATGCAATGTTATCTGTGTTGGAGAAATTTGTCGGTTATTGCCATTCGGATGGCTATCGCTTCCCCGGCAAACGGCCTGCTTCTGTACAGGATTGACACAGAACGGCAAGTTATTGTCTGCCCTTTGTGTCGGCAGAGGGTCATCGTAAGATTTTGAGACAATAATCTTTACCTGGTAAGCCATTGTAAAATAAAAAAATAAAGCGAAAGTGTCGGATCGGATCTGAAGGCTATCTTTGCAAATCTTTGCATATCCTATGCTTGCCCTACCTGTTACTCATTTAACAACATCCTATGCAGAAAAAATTTTGGTTCACCTTACCGTCACTCACCGGGATAGTGGTTAGCCTGTGCGGGCTGGCTTTCCTGGCGCTGGGCGGCTGGCTGGCGATGCTGGGCGGCACGCCCTGGTATCTGATTTTCGGTGCCGGGTTCTTCCTGAGCGGTCTCTTTATTATTAAAAGACGTCCGGCGGGTCTGTGGCTTTACCTGCTCTCTTTTCTGATTTGCGTGGTCTGGTCACTGTATGAAGTGGGGCTGGATGGCTGGAAGCTGATGCCGCGCCTCTTTGCCCTCGCCTTGCTGGGCGTCTGGTGCAGTCTGCCGTGGATCGTCCGACCCGTAATGCAGGCGCAACGCCGTGCGGGCACGCTGGCAGGCGTGGTCTATATCGCCGCTATCGTACTGGTTTTCTGGTCGGGCTGGCACGTAACGGCGACTCGCTTTGTGCATCATCAGCCGGTGCCGGAAGCGCAGCCTATCGCCAGTGCAGATGACAATAACGACTGGCAGCATTACGGTCGTACCCGGGCAGGCCAGCGTTTTTCTCCGCTGACGCAGATTACGCCTGCGAATGTCAGCCAGCTCCAGCCCGCCTGGCAGTTCCATACCGGCGATACCCTGCGTAAAGGGGAAGATAAAGCGGGCCGCGAATTCAGCTTTGAGGTCACGCCGATTAAGGTTGGCAACACGCTCTTTATCTGTACGCCACATCGCCAGGTGATTGCCCTTGACGCCACCAGCGGCAAACAGCGCTGGCGGTTCGACCCTAAAGTTGACACCTCGGCTAATGAGTACCTTGCCTGCCGCGGCGTGGCTTACAGTCAGGCCGTGGATGACAGCACTTGCCCGGAAAAAATCATTACCACCACCAGCGATGCCCGTATGGTGGCGCTGAATGCGCAAACCGGCGAGCCTTGCGCCTCGTTTGGCAACAAAGGCTATGTCAGCCTGACCGACCATATGGGCCAGGTGCCGCCAGGCTTCCACTTTATTACCTCGCAGCCGATGGTAATGGAAGGCCGCATCGTGCTGGGCGGTTGGATATATGATAATCAAACCACCGGCGAACCTTCCGGCGTGGTGCGGGCTTATGATGTAAAAACCGGCCAGCTCTCCTGGGCCTGGGATCTGGGTAGAACGCCGCAAAATGCGCCGCTGAAGCCTGGTGAAGAGTATACTCACGGCACGCCAAACGGTTGGGGAACCTATACGGCAGACGAGAAGCTGGGCCTGATTTATATTCCATTGGGCAACGCGACGCCAGATTACTACGGCGGCAAGCGTCGATCTTTCGATGAAACCTATTCCAGTTCGCTGGTGGCGCTGGACATCCATACGGGCGAAGAGCGTTGGCATTTCCAGACCGTGCACCATGATGTCTGGGACTTTGACGTGCCGATTGGCCCAACGCTGGTCGATCTGCCGGGAAAAAATGGCGAGACCGTGCCCGCCCTGGTGCAGACAACCAAAATGGGCAAGCTTTTCCTGCTGGATCGTCGGAACGGCAAACCGCTGGCGCAGGTTGATGAGAAACCGGTGCCGACTTCACCTTCGCTGCCGGGAGAACATCTTTCCACCACGCAGCCCGATCCCGTCGGCATGCCGAACCTCGCCCCGCCGAACCTGAAAGAAACGGATATGTGGGGCGCGACGCCAATCGATCAGCTGATCTGCCGTATTCAGTTCCATCGCTATCGCTATCAGGGCCAGTACACGCCGCCAGCGGAAGGGACCTCTATCGCCTATCCGGCCTTTGATGGCGTGATGGACTGGTATGGCGCGTCAGTGGATCCTCAGCGGCATTTACTGATAGCCAACACCAGCTACATTCCTTTCACGATGGAGTTGATGAAACATGACGAGGCGATTAAACAGGGACTGATGAAGCCGTGGGCGGGATGGGCAAGCGGACAATCCTACCCGAAACCGAAAGAGTTTGCCGTCGGGCCACAGTATGGTACCGGTTGGGCGGCCGTGGTGAAGCCCTGGTTGACCGCGCTGGGCGCACCTTGCAGCGCGCCGCCGTGGGGCAAGCTGATCGCCATCGATCTGACTACCCGTAAAATCGCCTGGGAAAGACCAGCGGGCACCACGCGTAATATGAATATTTTCAACACTCATACAAACGCGCCGTTGCCAACCGGTATCTTTATGATGGGCGGCAACATCATTACGCGCAGCGGCCTGATATTTATGGGCGCCACGGCGGATAACTATCTGCGGGCTTTCGACGAGTCGACGGGCCAGGAGCTGTGGAAAGCGAAACTCCCCGCAGGTGGTCAGGCCACGCCGATGACCTATTCGGGTGAAGACGGTCGTCAGTATGTCGTGATTGCAGCTGGCGGTCACGGCGGACTGGGCACCACTTCTGGTGATGCACTGGTCGCCTACGCCTTGCCGAAGCAGTAAGCATAAAAAACCCCACGCCATGGCGTGGGGTTTCTTTCAGATCCGCTGCCTGAGGGGCATTAAGCAGAGACGATCAGGGCATTTCTTCCGGCAACAGCACCACGCTCTTCTTCTTCTTTTGGCGCTCTTCTTCGTCCGGCGGCGTCCTGCGCGTATGCCTCAACATCGCCACATGTCGGGCAAAATCATCATGGACCTCGCCGCTTTGTAAATTAACCGAAGCGGCACCGTCTTCGTCGATCAAAATACGTTCGCCGTCATCTTTGGCTTCCTGCAGATCGTTGCGGGACATCACGTTAAGCAGCCTTTCCGGGCTGGTAAATACGCTGGCGATCATTTTTAACACGGGCTCTCCTTTTCTGAGCAAGCATCGTCAGAACGTTATGGCTTTCCTGGCGCTGCTGGTTATTTCTCTTACCGAGTATAGAGGAATATTCAGAACAGGGTTATCGACGACGGGAGAGTAAGGAGGAGAAAGACCTGAGGAGACTTCGTGCCGCCACCGCACAAAAGGTACGATGGCGGCGAGCCTGCACGTGGCAGGCGCATTACTCTTTAGCTGCGACGGCTCTTCTCGCCACCTTTTTTACCGGCTTCAGAGGCTTTTTCACGGTCATTTTTAAAATTACCGCTACCGCTACTGTTCTGCCCGCCTTTTTTGCCTGCTTCTGACGCTTTCTCACGATCTTCTGCGAAATTACCCGAATTTGAATTACCACGATGCTGAGTCATACAAATGTCCTCTTCGTGTTAAATACTTCTCAATGGTTCTTTCTTAAATATTTAATTCCAGGGGGAATTAAAAATGAGTGAACGTGCTGCGTATTTAAATCTAGCAGCCTCACTTATAATTGCAAGGAAACGGCAAAAGAAAAATAAGCAAAAGTTATGATTTCATATGCCACTGATAATTATAGTTATTTTACCACAACCCTCGCCCACCCTTCATTTTCATATTTAAAAAAAATATATTATTTTCGGGCTTATCAGACCGAAAATGGCATGAATAAAGCAATATTTATGGGGGTTTAAAAACTCCCGCTTCGCTATAACTCCCTGCCGCCTGACTATTTTTTCCTTTTTAAGCGTAAAAGGATCCATGCGTGAATTTGCCTGTAGACCTGTCGACCACCTTCCTGATGGCGTCAATAACCACACAAAAAACTGGACTTAATTAACATTTTTTTACAAACTCGATAAACCGCCAGCGGCCTTACGCCGGTAAAGAGCGGGCAGTAATGACTTTTCCGGCGAGGGTCGGACGGCTTCAGGGAATAATGACACTGGTTCACTACGCGCAGCGCGGCTGCCGCATGACCCGGCCTTTAACTGTGCAGAGTACGGTGAAGCATGGATAAACAACATTTTCTGACCCGTCTGGGAAAGTGGACGAAGATACGGTTTTCCGAAGTCTGTATTACCCCTGGCGGCAATAGCATCCAGCCTGAACTCTACGTTCGCGACCGCACCGATCCGCCCTGCTGGCTTTTTATTCGCCGGCTGGACGCCAGTGAAAACCCGGCCAGCTTACAGGCGATCTATACCCTTTGGCTGGCAGAGTTTCATCGCCATCGCGACATCGATTTCTCGTTACCCCCGCCTGAGATAACGTTTCAGGTCGATTTGCCACCCCTTCTCCCGGCTGTTCTGCCGGCAGAACGGCAAAGCAGGGTTCTGCCGCCGTCTCTTATTGCGGAGCGATAAAATCACCTAATTGCCTTCTTCCCAAAAAAATATATCTATACTTTTCAGCAGGCGCCTGACACTCAGGTCCGACAGAGAAAGAAGGAAGCGTCTATGAAAGCCCTTGTCTGGCACGCTGTTGGCGATCTCTCTCTTGACATCCCGGAGCCAGCCGTAACCCGCTTATGGGAGCGGTAATGCGCCTGACGGCTTCTGCCAGCTGCGGCACAGATTTACATTTTTTAGGCGGCGCCTTGCGTAAAATGAAGGAGGTCTTTCCCGGTCACAAAGGCCTGAGGCCGATCGAAGCGCCTGGCAATGAAGTTTGCCACTACGCTGTTGGCGATGCTGTTCGCAATGTGGCTGTTGGCGTTCGTGTGGTGGTCTGCTCCCCCGTTTCCTGCGGCTATTTTCCGTCGCGCAGGAAAGGCCATACTGCCTGGTGCAATAGTACTAACTGGAATGGATCGGCCGCTGGCATCTGCTTTTTTGGCAGGCCCGAGTCGACAGGCCGGGTAAACGAGCGGCAGGCGGGAAAAGCGCGCAAGCCTGATACCGACAATATGCTGGTTAATATTCCGATAATGTTACCGACCCACAGGCGCTGATAGTCTGCGATATCTGCCCTGTTGTCTGGTTCTGTACAGAAGCGAGTGAGAGCAAAAAAGGTGACGTTGTCACGTTCTTTTGACAAGCGTCAGCCCGGCTGAATCAAGACCGGACGAGTGCTGCAAAACTGATTAACTCTGCCCCGTCGTCATCGCGGGGCCATTAGCAAGAGAGGTCTCAATGGATAAGGAATTGCTTAGTACCGCCGAAGAACTCGGCAAAGCGTTACTGGAAGCCGGCGTCAATGTGGCGGCTGCAGAATCCTGTACGTCAGGTCTGGTCAGCTCTGCACTGGGCGCGGCTGGTGACAGCAGCAGCTATTTCACCAGCGGCTTTGTCACCTATACGGATGGCGCCAAACATCGCCTGCTGCACGTTAGTGAAAAAACGCTGCAGGAACATACGGCGGTAAGCGAGGCGACCGCGCGCGAAATGGCGGCAGGCGCTAAGGAAGTGTCGGGTGAAAAAGCGAGTATTGCCGTAACCGGCTATGCCGGGCCGGACGGCGGCGAGGATGGTACGCCCGCAGGCACCGTATGGTTTGGCTGGGGATTACCAAATGGCGAGGTAGAAGCGCTGAAACAGCATTTTTCTGGTGACTGTGAAGAGGTAGTGCGAAAAGCCGCCCTGTTTGCTCTTCAACATCTTACTCAACTGTTGAAGAGCCAACGCTGAACGGCCTTGCCGGGCGAACCAGAGGGTTCGCCCTTTCGATCGTTACGGATCGCCGATCTGTTTTACAGCGATTTCCGTCTGTTTATTTTTATGTTTTACAAAGCCGCTAACCCGTACCAGGTCTTTAGCATCATACTTTTCCCCACCCCAGGCAGAGTCAGGAATAACCAGATTAATTTTGCCTGATTTATCCTGGAAGGTGTAAGTGTTGCCTGAAACCTTTTTGACGATATTCCCTTCCATCGTCACCCACGAACCTTCCTTCAGCGTACGGACCGTTTTAATCAAACTTTCGTTAGTATCTTCCGACCCTTTATAGCCCGCATCCTGTTTGTGCGGTGGCGGCGGCGTCTCTCCCGCTTTGAAACCGCCTTTATCTTCAGCCATAACATTCAGGCTTAGGGCAAGTAACGCGGCCAGCGTAAGCACTTTTTTCATAAACACTCCTTTCGTTTAAAAAGTCCGATCTTGGTTCTGCATACTCTAAGCCTGGCAGAAAGACGCCAATTTTCAGGCACAAAGTAAAAAAAAACCTGAAACCCCTCCGCTTTGCATGACTTTTAATCAATACGGACGAAAACAACAGCCTGCCGATAAAATGAAATGTTCCTTTCCGGCTTATTGGCTCTTTCTCAACCTTTCGCACATCTGAATCCCCTTCTTTTACATCAGCTGGCAAACATCAGCAATTAAAAATTTGACAGCATGGTTGCGAAATGGCTTTTAATAAAATTGAATGACTCTTTGCTCATAAGCTAACTATTTTAAGCGTCTGCGTTTATAAAACAGATTTTTATTTTCCCAACCAAGCGGTGTTAATACACAGCGAGCGATGCTGTCAGTACTGATTATCCTTCCCCTTATCCTTTCAGATTCAGGAAGCAACTGCGCCGCATGAGAGAGCTCATAACTTTTAAGCAACACGGGCCCAGGACGCTCCGTTTAAGATAAAAGCCAAACGGCTCTACCTGTAATTAATTCTTTTCTTATCCAGATTATATAATTTCTCTGACTGGCTGTAGAAAAGCTTATATGAATCCGACCAATTGAACCGGCAATCAGGGCCAATCTGTCTTTTTTGCAAATAAAAAAGGTAACAATGGCATGAGCATATGACGTGATGGCGAAATCGTTTTATTGGAAAGGTAATTTTCAGTTTAAACCCACCTATGCCGGCGCGCCGGGAGATAAAAATAATGCGGCTTTTGAATATATTACCCTTGCCGCGTGGTAAATATTATCTGTCTGGCCCGTTGCCTCAATCTACAGCAGAGAGGTATGTCATTTGGCTCATCCCTCACTATGGAAACGCTATGTGCGGGCGGGACGGTCATGGATCAGGCACGGTATCTTAGAGGGCAGCCTGGATGCTGAACGATTCTGGCCTGATTTTACCTTTTATCCCTCTGAAACGATAGCAAACCGCGTACAATATTCTGACGTCTCTTTTTTCATTCAGCTATACCAGGTCACTATGTTCAAAATACGTTTCGCGTTAGCTGCTGTTGTTTGTTTCTCAGCCGGGCTCCATGCCGAGGTCAGCTGTAGCAACATTCATCAGCTGGACTTGAGTAAAAATAAGGTGGTCAAATTTAACGGAAGCCTACTTAATACGAAAAAGTGTTGGTACCTTCCGGTTAAATCAGGCCAGCGCTTGCAGATAACACTGGATAATAATAGCGGAAACTCAGCTATTACAGTTTACAAACCGGGAGCCACAATCCAATACGGGAGCGGTAATCCCCCGGATGAAGATCCGGCGAACTACTACCATGGAGATACAATTCAGGCAGCGCCTGCATACGGAAAACAAGGAGGGTTGATGAGGTTGTTCATGGGTCAGGTAATTACCTAATGGTCGTAGAGTTTACTCTTGGTGCCAGTGCTGAGTTCAAAGGCTCAGCCAGTGTGCAATAGTTAATACCGTTTTCGCCATCCACAAAAAATAGCCCTTTAGGCGTTTTTTTGTGCACCTGCCAGCCACCCGAGTTCGCCATAACCTCTGTTTTTTTATGCACACTAACGTTGTAGTCGCTAAATTGAGATGTCCTGGTCTGACCAAATGCGTCCGGGTAAACAGCAGAAAGGCGCCCATATAACATAAAAAGTCTTCGTCATTCATGTTGGCGAAGTTGCCATCGATGTGGTGCAGCGCCGCCGACGATGAGGCTAAGGGTGCAGCCGCGCGGTATGCCGTTAAGCGGCGTGTGAATTCCCCCGTCGCGCTCAGGCTGGTACGTTAGTCGCGTGTTTGTTCGCAGCTGGCGTGCGAATGTGAAGACAAACTAAGCATGTAGTACCGCGGAGAGAGACATTTCGGACGAGGATTCAACTCCCGCTCGCCGCCAATTTTGACAGGACTGCAACCGAAATTACTTTATAAAAACAATAATTTACTGGTATCACCTAAGCGACCTGTAGACCAGAAGAAGACAAAAATATGCACGTGAAATACACGTGCAGTTTAAAGATAGTTATTCACAGGTCAGGGTAGCCGTCAACACCGACTGGAGCGTTCCCCCCGGCACCCTGGTACCCACCTGCAAAGTCAGAGGAATGTTGTCTACGTCAGCTTTCGATACCCACTGGTGTTTTGTTATATTTACATACGATGCGTTAGGCGTCACCGTCACGTCAGAAGAGCCCCCGAGGAACAAGGTTCCGAACGCTTGTATGTCTTTACCCCCTATTGTGACAGTACTGGAGTTCGTTGACATGCTTTTATCAATGACCAGTTCCCCTTCTACTGTGTCCCCTGCCGACACCTTTCCAAAGTTTACATCGGACACATTCGCCGCGCATTCCTGTATGGCTGGCACAGCTATCCACGGGGCTTTATTATTGTCAAATATTGATCGTTGACATGTCGATCTGTCGCAAAGAAACGCCCAAATGTAGGCCCCCCGAGCCTTCCCATCTTTACTAGAAATCGTACCGTTGCAATTCACATTGTTCGTGTTCCCCACTTCCGTTGCCGTCTGCCATGCTGTTACGTGAACCCTGTTTTTATTGCTCGTGCACCATACGTCTATTGCAGTGTTGTTTTGCATGTCATGATCTTCACCATCGTGTTCATTGAGTGGCAAATTTGAAGTGGAAGCTGCGATTTTGACATAGTCTCTATTAAAGGAAGTCTCCCCCCAAATATTTTGTACAGGTATAGGTGTTTGCGCGGTAATGGCATGCGTTGCGGCGGAGACATTCCAGCCGAGTAATATTGTCAGGCTCAATACCGCGCCTCGCAGCCTCGCGTGCCTCTTTATATGGTTTGAATTTTTCATTTTTTCGGTGTTGGTGCTCATTAATTTTTTATATGAGGGGCGTTATACTTGCCTACAAGCTGCCAGCATGCCTTCTGCCCACGTTGTGCACCGTGCTTCGTACGATCACACCCGTACAGAGACTACCTAATGTGAGAGGCCTCTGCGCCGAGCCTGTTCAGCCGCAGACGATGGTCTTTCTTTTACTGCTGTCACCGTCAGTGCGGGGTCAGGGTCAAGGTTATCGCCCCCTTCCCGCTGCCTTTTATGTACGCAGTCTTACCGGTCAAAGGATTAATCCCCGCGAACAGCACCATCCTGGTTCCGGCCTTTACCGTTGCCGTGGTTTTATTGGCCCCGTTCATCGTCCACTGGTCGCCAATGTGTCCTGAATCCTGAACCAGCGAAATGCGTGCGTTAATGTTTTCAAGAACCACATTGGGGCTGCTTATCAGGTCTGTCGGGGTTTTTCCTGTGATGTCGACGTCATAGTCACACTTCGAGTTGTCGATAATTGCCACCTGAGCCGGAAAATAAGCCTTTCCACTCGTCGCCGCGTTCTCTTCTTCACCATATGCGGGGGTGACAGTGACACTGTAATCCGTCGTCGTAATAACAGGCAGACAGGTGACTATCCGGGCGGTAACATTAATGCCCGCCGAATCACCGCCTTTGCCTGTGTCAGCGCCATACGCCATACCCGTCAGGGGTAATATGACCAAACCGGCTAAAGACAGCCTGAGAAAGCAGCATCCTCCTCTGTTTTTTGGTGAGTCGCGCATGGAAATGTTACTCATAATCCATTTTCAGCGTAATCGGGACACTGACTTTACCATTTGTAATATGCTCACCATTGACCGTCAGGAAGAATTTGAACTTCAGGTCTGCCGCACCATTGGAGACTGTATATTCGACATTTCTGGTGCCACCGGGATCGAGAGGGGTCTCCCCCGCCGCACCGATACCGTTCAGGTAAATATCGAGGCCAGTTGCCTTCAACTCCGTTGCCATGTTTTTAAACGCTGCCCCGTCTGCCTCGCTGGCTGTACCCCTTGCAGTCACTTTCACTTTTGTTACGTCGCTGCTGCAGCCTGTCAGCGACAGTGTAAAATCTTTCTCCTTCGCAACATCCGTCTTCTTCAGACCTGCAACATCCACCGTGTTAAAATCAACCTTCTGTTCCCCGGACCAGCCCGGCGTGCAGGTCCGGTTAACAATGGTGGCCATGACGGTTACGTTGGCCGTATCACCGGCCTGCGCAGGCACCGTATGCAAAGCAGAAAGTAATGAACCGCACAGTAAAGCAACCCGCATTGATTTTACTGAAAATACTGAAAACATAGCTAAACCCCCGATAGTAGCTAAATTCCCCCGCACGGCAGAAGAGGCCGCCCGGGGGAGCCAGGACCTCTGTCTTACTCGTAAGTCATACTCAATGTGGCATTGCCTGTTGCTGGCCCCGCTGTTGCCGTGCCTGTCGACACCAGCCCAGCCAGGAATGGCATATCCAGAGAAGTAGCACCGTTGGCCATTGTGTACGTAATCGAGTCACCCGCCGGGGTCAGAGCGGTAGTCAGGTCTTTGCCACCCATCAGGATAAACGCCACGTTAGTGGCTGGATCTTGCTCACCTGCCTTCTGCGCCGTATTGGCAAAGGCGTTCGCGTTTTTTGTATCAGCCGTTCCTGATGACGTAACGACCACGTTTTTCACGTCTGCACAATCGGTGAGCTTCAGGGTAAACCGCTCGTACGAGCCGACATTACCCGCCGTTGCCAGATCCTTCACTGACACTTTTTTAAAGTCGACATTGTGACCGGCGGAGGTCCAGGTCGGAGTACAAGTCTGTGCCACTACCGTTGCATTGAAGTTAATGGTCGCCGCTGATCCGGCATGTGCACCCCATGACGCCGCAAACAGCGCCGCCGC
>NZ_DALZCD010000116.1:3118-12849 GCF_031978025.1 Erwinia sp. | reverse complement strand
CCAGATCAGCGAGAGCTAAATGGTGCTACAAATACGGAAATACCGAAGGTGCGCCGGATACTGGCGGGAATACCACAGTAACACCGATCCTAAATGGACCGAATAAGGATGATTTGGCTTTTTTATCAACTGAAAAAAATACTGCAAAGGAAAATACGAATGAACCATTATCAAATATAAATACTGGTATTATTTCTGAAAGCATTTCTTTTAGTACAAAACAGTTGGACAAGAAGTTCAAACACGCTGCTGATTTTGGTGTGACAACAACCAAGAAAAATAGCGATACAATTGCAGAATATCAAACAGCTATCAGATCCCATCTGGACAATAAAAAAACTTACGAACATGGAACGTATTTATTAATTCCTGAGTCAAAAGTTTATTTCAATCCGCAAAGTAACAATGTTGTAGTTGTTGATAAGTCAAGCAATTTTGTAAGTGGCTGGAAACTTGATCCGCAACCGAAGCAGTACGAAAACTTCATTAATAACGGGACATTAAGATGAGCATTTATCTTAAGGATTATATTGATAGATTTCTTGCGAAGAAAATATCAGCAGATGAATTTGCCGAAAGCTATATATCAAAATGGAAATGTGAGCGGGATGGTAATCTTCTTCAAGAAGATGAAGGCAATTTAAGCGAACTCTTATCGAGCACTTTTTGTTTATCTGATATGTATAACTCTGATGATGATCGTGAAGAATATGAGTTTAATGAGGATCAATTACGTGATGAGATTAATAAAATTATGCTTGCTTATCTGACTAAATGAACTTAAAGACCCCGGTTATTACTGGGGGATTTTTATCAGGTGTCGTTGAGAATAATGCGCTTCGCGGTGAAGACGCTCAGGAAAAAAACAGTATTGAACTGGCGCTGTCAAAAACCGGACTGGCCCTGCATCCAGGAAAAGCGGAGGAAGTCGCTGCTCTGGAAGCAAGACACGAACAGCTTGAACAGCTTGATACTAAGACGGATAAATATGTTGCAGAAGCATGCTCTCAGGGCAAGTCTTCACCCGCCTGTCAAAATGCAAATGCCCTGGTTCAGGGCCTGCAGGAAACTTATAACGGAACGCTGGGCAGGCTAACCTATAAAGAACTGAACCGTGAGGATTAAGATAAAGTAAGCCAGATTGTGGCGAATACGACCGCTGATAAATGGGATTATTCTATTGAGGGTTATGCAAAACCCCGGAATATCAGTTACCAGTAAACAAAGAATAAATTTGCGCTGACTATTAATGTTAAACAGGCGGCAGATATTTCCAGCATATTATATGGCCTGAAGGTAACAAACTTGAAACAGGTATTATAAGTGCATCTGTAGCTTCAACGCTGAAACAGGTACTGTCAAAATATAATGAGTTCAAACAGAACATTGCCAGCAGCACGAAAGGCAGTACGATGCGCTGGCTATGGCAGGAGCAGCGAATGTTAACCATTCTTCAACGGGCGGTGAATTGCCGTCGAATGCATATCTTTCTACTCATTCGGGAAGTAAAGGAAGCCCTACTCCTTTGCCTGAACCTATTTTGTTTGGGTATAATAAATACGTTCCTGTCCCTAAACATGCGGCAGGCGGCTGGGGGATCCCAATTGATTTGAGCGACAGAAGAGCGTGAGAGGTTTTAAATAACTCGATTCAGGGCGGTAAGCAATGTTATGGTGTAGCGGATGGGAAGGTTTATGAATTTCAGCCAGATAATGTTGGGGGAGGGCATGCTTATCCTATTCCGGGGAATGAATCTCCACCAAAGATTTTGAGAGAACTATTATCTGGTGGGGATGTTAGTAAGGTTGAATGCAATAAAATGATAAAAGTTAAATTATAATGAATAAGCTAAATATCATTTCAAAAGATCTTTGTTTTTATAATGAATCGAAGCTTATTGAAATTTCATTAAGTGAGAAAAACCATACTCTATATGTAGGGTGCGTAGACTTAAATAATTTAATTGGATGGTTAATAGAAAATGAACCAGCAATCAGGAAGGATGGATTTCCTGCGGAATTAACTGAGCAATGCTCTATAGCAAAAAGAGTAGCTGAATTTTATGAGTACCTGGATACAGAGGGTAATGAGTTAGTTGATTTGATGTTTGATTACCGGTCATCTCACTGCCTTAGGTTTGGTTGCCGGGGGACTGATTTTCCCGAGATTTATATCGGGAAAGTAAATAAAGGTTATGAAATTTCAATGCTAAATGAAAATAATACATGGAGATATTTATTCGATATAGAAGATTTTTATGTAAGGGTTAAAGAACTAGAGAAAGAATTGCGATGATGATGATTATTATTATTATGGATAGCAAGATTATATGACAGCCTCCGGTCTTCATCTTTGGTGATAGAACGGTAGCTCCTCCTGTGAATGAGAGATTGAAAGTGCTTTTAAAATTCCGAAAGAATACCTAATAGTTTTATGATAAAGGGGTTGTTATTCCAGCTAGTATTATAAATCCTTGTGCGAATAGTCAATAAATCTGGCCTAAAGGAAAATTGTTTTGGGTATATTAAATTTAGAGTGGAAGCCTGAGTTCGGAAAAATATTTACATGGCTAGCAATGGATAGGTTTGGTAAAGTTGCGGTTATAGTAAATAATTGTTTTGGCGATATTCCAAAAGCGATTCTTGCTATGGATAATGCTGAGTTATTGCTTGATGAAGTTACAGATTATATATGGGAGGAGTCAAGTGTGTATAGTTCCTATCCTGAAAATAAAATGGGTAATACAGTAGTTGATTTATACTCTTGGCAAAGGTTCAGTCATTTAATGACCCGGGAAGAAATAAAAGATTGGATCAAAGAGCGCTCTCATTACACTCAAAAGCTACGAGAGTATAGCTTGCCGTCTATTAAAGGTTTATTTGTTTACCATGCAATTGAGGGAAGCTATGAAGGCGAGGATTATCCGGTCGGTTATGAAAGTAAAACAAAAACAGGAGACTATTTTAGGTTTCTGGTGCCAACAGTTTTTGGATCAATTGAAGACTTTCCTTATGAACTACGTCGCGCTATTGCTGTGTCAGAAAAGCTTGATTTTTCCGAGAAAAGGCTAATTGATAATGATAAGGTTAATGATTTTTTCCCAGGTTGTTACATTAGATAACTTTCTGAGTTAGAGAGACACTTTTTGAATTTATTTTTTCTGTTTTGAATGAGCTTATGCAAAAGATAAAAAGGCATTCATTATTTCTATATTAATATCGAGTGTCGTGATGTCTTGCTGGAAAATAAAATATGAGTGCAAAAAGCACTACGTATTTTTAACACTTAATGTGGAGTAATTCAATGTTAAAATATGAGAGGGTAGGTGAATGAATCTAAGGGTAAGGTAATAAGAAACGGGTGTAAATATTGCAATCGTAAAGTCACCTTGTAGTGATTTTGGATTAACAGCTGTGCTTTAGCAGATAATTTCACATGTCCATTATGCTATTATATGAATATGGCAGGTACCATCATAAGTGGCGAGGCCCCGCTTATGACAGATATGACGCTGGCTTGTTTTTGGTTTGTTTATGTATTGCGCGTTTAGTTTATTTTATGGATTTTTCATTTATGGCTGGCATGAAAATTCTCTTTTTTTTAATTAAAACTTTATCGTGGTGAGTACTGCTGTACGCGTAGGTATCCGCCTTCTATCCAGGATGAAAGAAAAAGAATATGCATTTTCTAAATCATAAAGATTCGACTGCGGCGCGGGCCGAGGTTGTCTTGCCTGTCAATTACTCTTCAACCAGCCGTATAATCAGCTCTCCCTGTTCACAAATCACCTCACCTTCCTGCCTTTCTTAAACCCTGTCTTTCGCATAAATACAGTTGGCAGCAGAGTGTGGCTGACCTGAGCCGGGATGTGGCAAATGCGAATCCGGGGCTGGAAAAAATCTTCGGCAGGGAGAAAGAACCGCGGCGGGTGGACACTTTGCAGGCGGTGGTGGATATCGGCCTGCAGGTCAGCGACATCGTCAGGGCCGAGGGCGAGATAGCGGCGACGAAGAAGGCCACGGACGCGCTGAACAGAGCCGGTCCGGATGAGCTCCGGGCAGCGCAGAAACAGTGGCAGAAGGCGAACCCGAACAAAACACCGACGCAGGGCGATATCGTTCAGCAGCTGTACCAGACATCCTATAACAAAGCGTTGCTGGACAGCGATAAAGGGACGGGCGGTGCGCTCCAGCAGGGCATCAGAGCGGCGACGGCGTCAACGTGGCGGGCGCCGTTGCGGGTGGGGCGGCGCCGCACCTGGCGGAACTGATTTATAAAGCGACCACCACCAAAGATGCGAATGGCAAAGAAGTGGCGAATGTCGAGGCGAACCTGATAGCGCACGCGGTGCTGGGCGCGGCAGGCGAGTATGTCGTGCAGCAGCTCTGTCAGGGGGTTGACCGTGCAGACCTGAGCGAAGAGCAGCGTCAGACCATCAGCGCACTGGGCACGTTGGCAGTGCGGTGACGGGCGCGCAGGCCGGGAAGAATGCGTTTGAGAACAACGAACTGTTAATACTACCTGCGCCAATACCTGTTCCAGGGCTGCCGCTGAGTTCGGGAGATAAAGTCGCTCAGGATGCTAATAAAAATATTGTTTCATATCTGGATAAGGCATTTAAAGGATACGCGACAGAGGAAGGCACGCCGGCAATGACGGACGGTCCTTCAGTCGTTGAGGCACGTGATGAGGCTGCAAAATCACGCGATTCGAATGTGGCTAAGCATCTGACAGATGAGCAGAAGAAAGAGCTGAGTGGCCCAAGGTCTGGAACAAGAACACCACCGCCAGAAAACGATACGGAAAATTGGAAGAGAAAAAAGTCGATAAGCTGAATCAGAAGCAAGAAAGTGCCATGAGAAAAATCGACAACCTGATTAAAAATCTTTTAAAGATCATGACATTACAGGTTCTCTTAAAGATATGGACAACAATCCCCTTCCCAAAACTAATGGAAGTGGGGAAAACTGGAGCCATATGTAAAAGATGCAAGATACCTTTAATGGTTCAAGGAATTGTGCAAACACGCTAAAGAATGTTAATAATCCGGAAGCTCAGGCAGCTTACGGAAGAGCAACAGAAGCGATTAACAAAATAGAATCGGCGATCAAAGGGTACGGCATATGACAACGTTTAGGGATCTATTAATAGCGGAAGGCGGTAATTATGAGCCTAACACCAGGTCGTCTCTTGATGAGTGGTTTAACGGTATCGTAGATGCGCCGCTTGATGAGTTGGATGTTGGGGATATTGCTCGGGCTATAAGACAGGATCTGTTTTTAGTTCATGTATTACCAAGAGCAGAATCGATCTTGCGAGAAGATCCTCTAGCCGGAGATGATTACGATGGGCAATTAATATCATCAATCGCATCTTTAAGTCACAAGGAAGCAAAAGGTGTTTTATCTTCTTTAAAAAAGATAAGTCATATTTTAAATCAAGTAGATAAAACTACTCTGGACAAGCAGTTACTGTTAGAAATAAAGAAAATAGATAATTTATCTTTTTGTGAGTGATACAGACCCCCGGCCAACTTTATAGGCGCAGGTCAACTGGCTAAGGGTATTACTGCTAAGCCCTAAATCCTCCCAATTCCCGCCGCTGCTGACTGGCTTCACACAGTGCGTTCCGGGTGGCCGAATCGGTGACGGTGGAGATCCACAGGCCATCGGGTCGGAGCGTGAGCTGTAACGGCGTGTCAGGAATAAAACCTGGCCCGGCTGGTATGTTGCCGCTGATCGACAACGCTGGGATCGGTTGGGGTGTGAAGGTGATGTTCATGCTGTCCCTACCTCCCTGCCACGATCTGCCTTAATCAGGTGTGGAGTGCGCGGGGTCAATGGTCGCCTGGTCAGCAGCACGCATCGGCGTTCCTCTGATAGTCAGTAGCTGGCTGAACGCCCATAAACATAATGCGGGAGACTATCCGCACCTGTCCCGGGAAGCCGCAAAACTCACCTAACCCCCAATAAGCGGTCCGTATACGGATAATCTGCATTATGTCGTGCGCATCCGCGTTGGGTTGTGGGGTGGGGCCGCCGTCCCTGCCGATACTGGCACAGTGCAAATACTCGGCCAACTCCAATCGGTTTTCGGCCTAAAAGGCCTCCGCTTAAAAGTTGATGCCCGCCCAGGCGTGGTTTGTCTGCGCCAGGTGGTGCCATGCGGTTAAGCAGAGTGTCACTGCTACCGTCTCACCAGCCGACGCCTCCCATCCTGGTTCAGGGCTAGCATGCACAACCAGCGTTCCGTCACTGGCGGATCTCGTCAGCCCACATCCAGCAGACCCTTCGTCGGCCACAGGCAAGCCCTGTTGCAGGACCGCCGCTGAGTGCGGGAGCAAATACGCTGCAGCCAGCAGGTGGTACAGAAAAAAGAAACGAGCAGGAAAATCATGACTCCTGGATAAACTCATAAGGAATGGAGTTTGATAACCACACGCCGTTCTCAGCCTGATAAAAACGAAAGCCTTTTTCATACATATCCAAAGCTTTTATCTTTAGCACTACAGGCTTACCGTGACGTTTTCCTACCTGAATCGCTGTAACTTCGTCAGACGAAAGATGTACGTACTGGCGGGACATAGGGATAAGGCCCTGCTCACGAATGGCTTCTATAAAGCGGTCGGCTGTTCCGTGATATAAAATAGCTGGAGGCGTTTTCTCCTTATAGGCTATATCAACCTGTTGCGTTGAATGCCCCTGTGCTGCCCGAATGCGCAACCCATCTTCTGAAAGAGTGAATCTCTTTTTGTCACTGCTGGCAACAACCTCCTGTATAATCGCGGCGCTAAGTAAATAACCTTGTTGCTCTGCGCAAACAATAAGGTCAGTCAGCTCCGCCCATCCATTTTTGTCCAAAGTTAAACCAACGGCCTCTGGCTGATGGCGCAAAACGTAACTCAAAAACTTACTTATATCCGTGTTGTTTTTAATCACAATAATAGCCTCAGGAAAATTCCATCATTTCAGTGGAAGGCAACATAATACCGGGCTGTCTTCTCCAGTACGGATAAATAACCTTTCCTGTTCTATCGTAACCCGAACCTGGGCTTAAGTATATTGAGGTGCAGCCGCTTAATAACATGATTTCCAGTAAGGTGGCGCATGCTTTGTCAGGGCAGGCGCCGTGCGCCTGAAGAGGAAGCTCTGGCGCAGCCGCCCGACAGGTAAATCGCCAGGTACAGAATCCGGATAACAAAGCCTGGTGAGGCGCTATTTATTTAGCCAAATATCAGCGCGGGCAATGTGCAGTGCGGGTCATTTATAAACTAACCATGCTGCCGCGTCCCAACTTTATAGATTGATTAAATGATAAGGCGAACCTGAAAGCGTATGCAGTGCCGGACACGGCGCAGGCTTCGGGCGGGGCGGCGGCTATTTTATCGCGCAGCAGCTCTGTACAGGCGTGAACCGTAAGGCAGCTTTATTCGGGCGTCAGGCGTAAAATCTGAGCGAAGTGCCGTGACAAAAGGTACGCTGCTGGCGACGTGCAATGCGATAAGCGGCATAAGTTCTTAAGACCATCTGTCACCGATCCCCACGCTCTGTTTGAGCTCAGTAAATCAGGTTTATTCTTAATTCAACTAAAGTACGGTTGACCTTTCTTGAAAAGTGATTTCCTTTATTGGTGCTTTAGTTTGGCTTAAGTTAAGTTAATGCTTCTTTAGAGGTTACATAAAGTTTTGGCTTGCCCGCTGCAGGCGCAGTGCCTACCGCTTCAACCTGAAATGCAGGCTTCAGTAAAAATCATTTCTCTGTATTTTTTATATAATGTTGAATTATAATTTTTTTATGTTTATTTTTCACGCCCTACTGAACCGAAGAGAGTATCTACTCTTTCGGTTCAACCTTCTTTGCACTTCAGAAAAGGTTAATGTTTATACTCATTTCGCCCATTATAAATAATCTTAACGTAAGTTTTATGTAAGTTTTCCTACATTTTTTCTTGAGATTTTTTATATCAGGTGCATAATGTGCGCATCGAAACGCGATGCACATAATTTGTTACAATATTATTGATGATATTGTTTGGCCATATGGAAGAGCCTGGCGCGCGCAAAAAGGCTGTTTAAGCGTCAGTAGATACGGCACTGCCTATGCGATGGCAACAGAGGGCAGAACACGAAAGATTCTCTTAAATGAAAATACTCGGGTGGTCATCGGCTTAATCTCGATGGGAAAAATGCTGCCTTTTGACGATAAAAGCCATCAATGAGCCGATAAAGAAAACCTGACGCGGAATATGATGCAGGGTTACCTGTCTGCAAGAAGATGACGCACGAAAATTAAAAAGCCATCTGGTTAACACGCAATACAAATAACCGGATAGCTCAACAATACCCGTCTGATACGTAATAATTTTTTGATGACGTGTCGACACTACAAACAGCATAATCCCTCGCGAAATAAAGGGGTTAAATCAGCTCAGTAAAAAAAGGAATTAAAGATGAAAGTAAAAGTTACCGCATTAGCGCTGCTTTGCAGCGGCCTGTTTATCAGTACCGGCGTAATGGCTGATAATCATACCGTGTCAATTGGCTATGCACAGAGCAAGGTTGAAGATTTTAAAAATATCCGTGGCGTTAACGTTCAGTACCGCTATGAATGGGATTCACCCGTCAGCTTAATAGGTTCTTTCAGCTATATGAAGGGCGACGACAGCTATTCTGAAGGGAGTGACGGGTTTGATGAGGACGATTGGTATAAAGGCAAGATAGACGTAAAATATTACTCTTTTATGGCTGGCCCTGCGTACCGTATCAATGACTATGTCAGCCTTTACGCGCTGGCCGGTATGGCGCATACCAAAGTGGACGATAAAACGACGTACTTTCAGGAATTTTCAGAAGAATACAGCGAAAGCAAAACGTCGTTTGCTTATGGCGCGGGCGTGGTCATTAACCCGACAGAGTCTTTGGCCGTTAATATTGGTTATGAAGGCACCCGCGTTAAATTTAGTGATGACGTTGCGATAAACGGTTTTAATATCGGCCTTGGCTATCGCTTCTGATTTGGTTCTGCATGAATCCCGGCTAAGGTCGGGATTTTTTTTGCGAAAAAGAGCACTGTAATAAAACGGATTTATTTAAGAGCAGGTGAAACAGATGTTTTTTGGCGACCCTTATCGCTTTGCGATTTTTGTTGAATGTATTCCTGACTGGAACCCTCCGGACACCGCTTTTTATAACGGCTTTTTTTATTACAGCATTAACGGCAATTTTTTTCCGCAGGATGTAAGAACGGCGACGCTTTGCGTGGACGTCAATACACTGCTGGATCCCGCCCATGCTCTTTCTACGCCGTCGCTAAATGCGGATGTTTACGCGATGCCCGCGCCTGAAGCCTTCAACTCTTTATACAGCCTGACCTGGCCGGAAAGTAGGGCAGAAGAAGAATACCCGGAAGGCAGTAACCTTTACCGCGCAGAAACAGAAAATATTTCAGAAAGCGGCGTGTCTGTGTTTGCCGTCTCCGATGGTCTGATGGTCAGAGTGCTGGCGGCTAAAACGCAGCGCCTTGTACCTAAAGAGCAGGGTGACCGCTATGAATGGGTGGCTGAAAGGAAACTGACCGTGGCTGAAGCATGCCTGCCGAAAAGTGAACTCAGCGCTATTTTACAGAGGATACAGGATTACTATTCCTCTCTTTCACGTTGATCCATATTATTCTGTCTGTTCTGTCTGTTCTGTCTGTTCTGTCTGTTCTGTCTGTTCTGTCTGTTCTGTCTGT
>NZ_DALZCD010000116.1:0-3018 GCF_031978025.1 Erwinia sp. | reverse complement strand
TCTGTCTGGTCGCTCAGTTCCTATTAGGTGAACAAATTGGCCTGGCATTCCTCCCCGGTTAAACAGTGCTGCTCCGCCAGCAATATACGGCCCGGCGAGAAAATGCATTAATCGCATTAAACTTATTCTAAGCCACCGGCACAGGCTGAATCCGCTATAGACGGAATCGCAATCGCCTTACGGTGCGCTCATATACTTTCGCAACATCCCTGTCAGCCCTGCCTGTTTCGTTCACTCGACGAGTAAAAATAACCCGCACTGCGGGTGAGACAGAGTCGGCTACCGTATCTGACTGGTCAGCCACCCGTTATCCACTAAACTCATTAAGGTAGTTGATAAATTCCCTTCATGACGGCAAGGAGAAAGGTATGTCTGAACAAAGTGAAATGAGTAACGTGTTCGCCAGTAAAATGCGAGACGCCGATCTAAACTTCATTGCTAACATTGCCAGCAAACTGGGCGTGGGCCTGGGCGTTACGCTGTTTGTTAAAGGCGCTCTGGTAACGGGAAATACCATATCCGGCAAGGAATACTACGAAAAAATCGCCGAGTTCTTTGGCGATGCGCAGGAAGGAACCGTCGATCACGCCATAGCGAACTATTTCAAGCGTACCGGCGAAGAGTATTACACGCCCGAAGATGATGAAGCGTCAGTGCCCCTTAATTTTCTGCATCTGACAGATGTGGCCTTCCGGCTGGGATCGGAAAAATTCTCGCATCACAAAAATGGTCTGCTCAGGATAAAAATCGAAGAGATAGATGGTTTTATGCTGGGAATATCCACAAACGATGAATAGGGTTGTTGCAAAGGTCTGTAGCGGGTCGTCAGTAAGCCGTTGAGGAAGGCGGCACCGCTTACTGAATCTACCGGCAAATAAAACCCTGCCGGTAGATTTTCAACGGCCGCCGCGCGGCTTTCCCGTCAGGCGGCGTTTTCCAGCACCTGGCCCATAAACTCACGAACCCACTTTATACGCAGCTTACGCTCGCCAAGATCGCGAATAAACTTCAGCTTAGTCGGGCCGTCCAGTCGCCAGTTCTGCGGCTCTTTCTGTAACAGGCCAATCAGCCAGGCCGGGTCAGCTTTGTTTTTCTCCGCAAATTCGATAAAGCCGCCTTTCTCGCTCGCTTCAACACGCCGGATGCCAATCTTTTTCGCCAGCAGGCGCAGCGTGGCGATATCCAGCAGGTTGCGCGCCGGATCCGGCAGCTGGCCAAAGCGATCGATCAGCTCTACTTTCAAATCGTCCAGTTCGCCTTCCTGCTGCGCGCTGGCAATACGCTTATAGAACGACAGGCGGGTATTCACATCCGGGATATAGTCGTCCGGCAGCAGCGAAGGCATGCGCAGTTCGATATCGGTCTGACTGTTGGTCAGGTCTTCCAGCGAGGGCTCCCGGCCTTCCTTCAGTGCGTCTACAGCGTTCTCCAACAGCTCCATATAGAGTGAAAAGCCGATGGTTTCCATCTGGCCGCTCTGATCTTCGCCCAGCAGCTCGCCTGCACCACGAATTTCCAGGTCATGCGTCGCCAGCGCAAAGCCAGCCCCCAGATCCTCCAGTGAGGCGATCGCTTCCAGGCGCTTGTGCGCATCGGTAGTCATCGCTTTTGGATGCGGGGTCAGCAGCCAGGCATAGGCCTGATGGTGCGAACGACCGACGCGGCCGCGCAGCTGATGCAGCTGTGCCAGGCCAAAATGGTCGGCGCGTTCGATAATAATGGTATTGGCCGTCGGGATATCAATACCGGTTTCGATAATGGTGGTGCACACCAGCACGTTAAAGCGCTGATGATGAAAATCATTCATTACCCGTTCCAGATCCCGCTCGCGCATCTGCCCGTGTCCCACGGCGACGCGCGCTTCCGGCACCAGCTCTGAAATGCGGTGCGCGGCTTTTTCGATGTTTTCAACATCGTTATAAAGGTAATAAACCTGGCCACCGCGCAGTACTTCACGCAGGATCGCTTCGCGCACCACCAGATTATCGAACTCGCGCACAAAGGTTTTCACCGCCAGACGACGGGCAGGCGGCGTGGCGATAATCGACAGATCGCGCATGCCGCTCATTGCCATATTCAGCGTGCGGGGGATCGGCGTTGCGGTCAGCGTCAGAATATCGACGTCGGCCCGCATCGCTTTGATACGTTCTTTATGACGTACCCCGAAGCGGTGCTCTTCATCGACAATCAGCAGGCCCAAATCGCGCCATTTGATTTCGCTTTGCAGCAGCTTGTGGGTGCCGATCAGGATATCGACTTTGCCTTCGCGCGCTTCTTCCAGAATCTGCGCCTGTTCTTTCGCACTGCGGAAGCGTGAAAGCATTTCTATGCGCACCGGCCAGTTAGCGAAGCGATCGCGGAAGTTATCGTAATGCTGCTGGGCGAGCAGGGTGGTCGGCACCAGCACCGCAACCTGTTTGTGGTTTTCTACCGCAAGGAAAGCGGCGCGCATCGCCACTTCGGTTTTACCAAAGCCCACGTCGCCACACACCAGGCGATCCATGGCCAACGGCTGGCACATATCGCTGAGCACGGCGTTAATTGCCTGCGCCTGATCCGGCGTGGTTTCAAACGGGAAGCTGTCACAAAAGAGCTGATACTGATCGCGATCGTGCTTAAAGGCAAAGCCCGCTTTGGCCGCGCGCTGAGCATAGATATCCAGCAGCTCGGCCGCTACGTCGCGGACTTTTTCTGCCGCTTTCTGCCGCGCGCGTGACCAGGCGTCGCTGCCCAGCTTGTGCAGCGGGGCGTTTTCGTCCGCGCCGCCCGCGTAGCGGCTGATCAGATGCAGGGAGGAAACCGGCACGTACAGTTTGGCATCCCCCGCATAGGTCAGCATCAGGTATTCCGCCGTAATGCCGCCGGTCTCCAGCGTGGTCAGGCCAATGTAGCGGCCCACGCCGTGCTCAAGGTGCACGACCGGCTGGCCCGGATGTAGCTCCGCCAGGTTGCGGATTAACACAGCCGGGTTGATAGAGCGACGCGTGTCCTGACGACGGCGACTGACGCGTTCGCCCA
>NZ_DALZCD010000115.1:12079-12875 GCF_031978025.1 Erwinia sp. | reverse complement strand
CCGTATCGATTACCGGGCTCATCGTCAGCGTATTGACGGGTTTCGTGAGGCAATGGCCAGACGCGCGCCCCGGGTTCAACTGCGAGAGGTTCTTTCCGGTCAGGATCAGCGTGAAGTGATCCGCGCGCTTTTTGAACAGACATTGCGCGAAGCGCATCAGGTAACCGGCATTTATAATACCGGCGTCGGTAACAGCGAAATTAAAGCGCTGCTGCAAAGGCATAATTTACATTGTACGGTGATCACCCACGAACTCTATTCCGTTACCCGCCAGATGCTCGATGCGGATATGGTCGCCTACACTCTGGATCAGAATGCGCCCGCGCATGCCCGGCTGGCTATTGACTTACTGTTACGGCATCTTGAAGACGGCTATCAACCTGACCTTTATCAGGATGGCAAAGTAGGACTTAAAATTATCACGGCGGAGAATATGGAATAGTTTTCCCGTGCCCTATACAGGGGGCGCCCACCAGGAATTATCTTAAATGATTATTAAGACTGTTAAATCAGAAGGTTGTTATATAGATTCAGGGGGAGCCCAGCCTGTAATTTGCCGGAGAAAACACCTTGCATGACGGTCTGTTAATTAGCGTCGGTGAACGCATACGCCTGTTCCGCAAACGCAAGCAGCTAAGTCAGATTGCCCTGAGCGAGCGCAGCGGCATCGATCGTACTTATCTGAGCGATATTGAAAACGGCAAGCGGAATATCAGCTTGCTCACCCTGAATAACCTGGCCGTGGCGCTTGATGTGCCTATTGAAGTACTGGTTTCTCGCCCACCCGTGACGATTT
>NZ_DALZCD010000115.1:5926-12069 GCF_031978025.1 Erwinia sp. | reverse complement strand
TGACGATTTAATAACCCGCTCCCTGCACCGTATTATTTGAGCAACGCTACGCCATTTCCCTTCGGGTTTGCCGTTCGGCACCCTCGTTCAAGCCGTTTTGCCAGCGTAAGCTAAAAACTTATCTATACTTTTCCATCCAGAGCCTGATGTCATTCGGTGAGCCATCATCGTTTTATGGCTCAGGCCGCTTTTCTATTCTGAACAAGGGACGTCGAGTGAAAAATAAAACCTACCGCTCTCCCGTGCGCAAAGAGGGTTTTGCCGGTCTCGGCGACTATGCGGCCATCGGCGAGGGGCGTTCCGTTGCCCTGATCGCGCCAGATGGTGCTATCGACTGGTGGTGCGCGCCCAATCTGGACTCCCCCCCGCTGTTCGATCGTATCCTCGATCCCGGCATCGGCGGCTTTTTCCAGCTGGAGCCTGAAGGCAGCTACCGCGTCGAGCGCAGCTATCGCGAAAACAGTAACGTTCTGGAAACACTTTACAGCACCGAAAGCGGCTCGGTACGCCTGACCGAATCGCTAAACAGTTCGCTGGCCGGTCGTCTGCCCTGGAGCGAACTGGCGCGCCGCGTGGAAGGTATTGAGGGTGAGGTCGTGCTGAATCTGCGTCTTAAGCTGGGCACGGTGGCGGAAAGCCGTTCGCCATGGGTGGCGAACACGCATCACGGCGCGGTTTTTCATATTGGCGATCTGATGACCATGCTGCGAACCAGTGACGACGTAACCATCAGCTCGCTGTGCGATGAAGCGGTCGAAGGCCGAATAGTCACGTCGCCCGGTTCGCATTCACTGATAGCGCTGCTGGCGAGTGAAAAAGAGCCGCTGGCGGTGCCGGATTTATCGGCTATTGACGACAGAATTGAAACCAGCCACGTCGCCTGGCGGGACTGGGTTGAGCACCTTTCTTACCGGGGGCTCTTTTCAACGCACGTTAAGCGCTCTGCTCTGTCGCTGAAGTTCCTTTGGTACTCGCCAACCGGTGCGCTGGCGGCGGCGGCAACCTCATCCTTACCGGAAGGTTTCGGCGGCGAAAAAAACTATGACTACCGCTATGCCTGGGTGCGCGACGCCTGCCTGATCATCAAATCTTTCGTCTACCTGGGCGCGCTGGAAGATTGTAAAGCCGCCTTCTCCTGGCTGACGCACACTATTATCCGCCATGGTGTAAAACTGCGCGCCTGTTATACCCTTGAGGGCAACCTGGTGCCGGAAGAGCGCTATCTGCCGCTGCGAGGTTATGAAGATTCACAACCCGTACGCGTTGGCAACAACGCCCGCGACCAGGTGCAGCTCAGCATGTATGGCGATATGCTCGCTACCGCGCGGCTTTTTATTCAGGCGGGTCACGTGCTGGATATCGCCACCTCGCGGATGCTTGGCGAACTGGCGAACTGCTGCGCCGACAGCTGGCGCCAAAAGGATTCGGGAATTTGGGAGCTGCCTGATGAACAGCACTATACCCACTCTAAAATGGCCTGCTGGCTGGCGCTGGATCAGGCCGTCGAGATGGCCGAAGGTGAGCATATTGAACCGACCTGGGTAGGTCGCTGGGCGCGCGAACGCGATCGTATCCGTGACTGGATCGAAGAAAATTGCTGGTCGGAAAGCCGCCAGGCCTATCTGTTTTACGTCGGCAGCGAAGACAAGCTGGACGCTTCGCTGGCGCTGATGCACCAGTATGGCAACAGGGTTAATCCTGACCGCATGTTAGCCACTTATGACGCGATCCGACATGAACTGGGCCACAACAGCGCTATGCTTTACCGCTACAGCGGCGTGGAACAGGAAGAAAGCACTTTTGTGGCCTGCTCTTTCTGGCTGGTGGAGGCCTGCGCTTCCATGGGCGATACGGAACGTGCCGAAGCTTTCATGCATGAAATCCTCGAAAGCTTGTGCGACAGAGGCAACGTGGAAATATTCAACGAGATGTTTGATGTCAGAACCGGCAGCTGGCGCGGCAATCTGCCGCAGGGACTGAGCCATCTGGCGCTGGTCTGTGCGGCTCAGGCGTTAACCGTAGCCAAAGGCAAATAAATCAATGCCTGCGCTGTAGTAGGCACAGGCCAGAGGGGATGCTGGTCTGCGCTATGCAAGATTGCCCGCTAAAGATACGCCAATCGGGGAAACGCTCCGGGATCAAAAGCCGCGCGTTAAGAAGGTAGGGAAAGGCTGGCACAGGCTACGGGAGGCTGGTCTGCGCCATGCAAGATTGCCCGCTAAAGATACGCCAACCGGGGAAAAGCCGCGGAGTCAAAAGCCGCGCGTTAAGAAGGCAGGGAGCATGCCAGGCGATCCCTGCCTTGCCGCGCCGGCTTACCTTAAGCGTTACGGCCGTCTTTCATCATCCTAATACGTCGCCGCCCGCACATTAGCCAAAATCTGGCGCTCTTTTACCGGCTGGCCCGCCAGATCATGTTGTTCAGGAAAAGCGTGGATGACAGCGGTATCGGAAAGGCTTTATGGCTTAAGACAGCAGGCGGCTTTTGTTGCCATCTGCGCTTGCGTTAGTCCGGCAGCCCGATCCCTTTCCCCCTTCTGATAAACAGCCTGAAAGTCGGGATGCATCACGCGGAGCGCATATTCGGATCGAAACCGCCGTCTGCTATCTGATGTACGATACAGGCGATGTGGCGTTTTACGATGCGCAGGCACAGAGCAGCAGGACGAATGCGCTTTAACCTTTTCATCCCTGTTTTAACCGAATCAATTTTTCTTTTACCTGGCCGGGCAAATTTTGCATGACTCTTGCTCAAAGGCAGGCTGCCCCGGCAATCATTTTTATTGAGGGCGGATTTCCCTGCCGTCCAGATCCATATGTTTTTTCCTGCTAAGCACCGCAGATTTACTCGCTAAGCCCTTTGCACCCAATTTGCTATGTTGCCCTGACGACATCTTTAAGGGAAAAACAATGAAAAATTATCTTCTTAGCAGCCTTACCTTGCTGGTTATAGCCGCGACGTCCCAGCAGGCGCTGGCGGAATCGCGGCCAGAGACGGTCAATATCGGCTATCAGAAAGCCAATCTGTTTGCGCTGCTGAAATACCGCGGCACGCTTGACGACGAATTTAAGAAACAGGGCATTCGGGTGCGCTGGGTAGAGTTCCCGGCCGGCCCGCAAATGCTGGAAGGGCTGAACGTGGGCAGCATAGATTTGGCGGCAACCGGCGACGCGCCGCCGGCTTTCGCTCAGGCCGCACAGGCTGATTTCGTTTATCTGGGGCATTCGCCCGCCAACCCCAAAACCGAAGCCATTGTCGTCCCACAGGCTTCAAAAATCAGGAATGTTGCCGATCTGAAAGGTAAAAGAGTGGCGTTAAACAAGGGATCGGATGTCAACTACCTGTTGGTTACCGCGCTGGAGAAAGCCGGGCTGAGCTACCAGGACATCACGCCAGTTTACCTGCCGCCTGCCGACGCTCGCGCCGCGTTTCAGCGGGGCGCAGTAGATGCCTGGGTTATCTGGGATCCTTATCTGGCGGAAGTAGAAACCCACGCCAACGCCAGGATAGTAAAAGACGCGGAAGGTTTGGTGCCGCACTACACCTTCTATCTGGCCAGCCGTAAATTTGCGGAAGCGCATCCGCAAACGGCAGAAAACGTGCTGGCTGAATCAGGCAAACTTAGCGACTGGGCTAACGGGCATCCGGAAGAAACGGCAAACATTCTCTCGTCCTCCACCGGCCTGCCGCCGACGATCTGGCAGAAAGCCCTCGCCAGAATGCCCTTTGGGGCAGAAAGAATGACGCCGGAAGTGTTTAAGCAGCAGCAGGCGCTGGCCGATAAATTTACGCAGATTGGCCTGCTGCCGGTAAAAGTCGAGGTCAGTAGCGCGACCTGGACGCTGGATAAGAAGCCGCAGTAGGTTTCATCGCGGGCGGCACGAGGCTGCCCGTCATCTTAATTATTTACTTCCCGCCAGTTCCCGTACCTGCTCAACATAGCGATTGGTTTTAAACGGCAGCCCTAACCTGCCGCGCAGCGTCTTTTCTTCAGAAGGCTGCCAGTAGCCACGCGCCGCCAGGATCGGCAGAACATCCCGGGTCATATCGCGCAGGGATTCCACTAATACCGGGCCGCTGAGGATAAAGCCGCTTGCGCCGCCCTTTTCCACCCACTCAATAAGCGCACTGGCCACCTGCTGCGGCGTACCGAAAAATTCACCGCGCGGCAGCGTGGTTTCATAAGCTATCTGACGCAGCGTCAGGCTCTCTTCCCTGGCCCGACGCTTAATGCTGTCGGTGGTGGAACGGAAGCTGTTTTGCCCCAGCTCGCCAATATTTGGAAAAGGCCCATCCGGATCGTACTGACTAAAATCATGGTGCTCGAAGAAACGGCCCAGGTAGGCCAGCGCGTCGTCAAGCGAAAGCAGCGACAGCAGATGCTGATATTTCGCTTCGGCCTCTTCCGGTGTTTTGCCAATAATCGGGCTGATACCGGGGAAAATAGCGACCGGCGCACGTCCGTTGGCCGTTACGCTGGCCTGCAATTTATGCGAATAGGTTTGCGCTTCCTGCAGCGTGCGCGCATTGGTAAATACCGCGTCGGCAGATTTTCCGGCAAGGCCGATGCCGGTATCGGAGGCGCCCGCCTGGAAAATGACCGGCTGTCCCTGTGGCGAACGCTGAATATTCAGCGGGCCGGCTACCGAAAAAAACTTGCCCTGGTGATTAAGCTTGTGCAGTTTGGCTGCATCAAAAAAAACGCCGCTGTCCCGATCCCGCACGAAGGCGTCGTCTTCCCAGGAATCCCATAATCCCTGAACTACATTGATATACTCCTCGGCAATCTCGTAGCGCAGCGAGTGCGCCGGATGCGCTTTGCCAAAGTTTTTGGCCGAACCTTCCAGGGGTGAAGTCACCACGTTCCAGCCCGCCCGCCCGCCGCTGATGTTATCCAGCGTCGCCAGCTGGCGAGCCACGGTGAAAGGATCGCTATACGAGGTCGAAATGGTGCCGGCCAGTCCAATCCGCTGCGTTACCGCCGCCAGCGCAGACAGCAGGGCCACCGGCTCAAAACGATTAAGAAAATGCGGCAGCGATTTTTCATTGATATGCAGGCCGTCGGCAACGAAAAGGAAGTCAAATCCTGCGGATTCCGCCTGCTGCGCCAGATCGGTAAAGTAGCGGAAGTTTACGCTGGCGTCTGCCGGCGCGCTGGCATGACGCCAGGCGTTCATATGGCCGCCTGCGCCGTGCAGCATCAGGCCGAATTTGATGTGGGTGCTCATACACTCTCCTTAATGCTGGCCCGCCAGCAAAGTTACAGAACGCAGGCGCCGCGCAGGGTTGCTTAGCGGCGTATGCAAAATAAATTCGTCAACGTGAAGGCTTTGCTGCAAATCAGCCAGGCGCTGGTGGATAACTTCGGCAGTGCCGTGCAGCACGTTCAGCGTTTGCTTTTCAATACGGTAGTCCACCGCACCCGCCTGGCGCACGAAATCCAGCGCCTGCGCTTCGCTGCCCACGGTGACATGACGCTCGCCCAGCGTAACGCGGTAGTTATGCTGTTCAGCCAGGAGCGAAGCGGCCTCCTCGGTGGTATCGGCCGCCAGCGCCGCCAGGCTGATCAGCGCCTTGCCTGCCTGAGCGTACTCGTGAAAGGTCAGGATCGCTTCCCGCATCGCCTGCTCCGAGGCATTAATAAAGCCGGCATAGACAAAGTTCCACCCCAGACGAGCCGCCAGCCGCGCGCTTTCCGGGCTCGCGCCCAGCAGAAAGCGAGACGGCGACTGCCCGGGTGCCGGCAGTGCTCTGGCGACGTCCCCACCGGTCGGCCTGGTCGCTTCGGTGAGATAGCGGGTTAATTGCGCCAGCTGCGCAGGAAAATCCTTTTGCCCTGCCTGCTCGCCCTGCAACGCCTGGGTGGAAAGCGGCAGCCCGCCCGGCGCTTTGCCCACACCCAAATCGACGCGCCCCGGGGCCAGTGAAGCCAGCAGATGAAAATTTTCCGCCACCTTATAAGGGCTGTAATGCTGCAGCATGACGCCGCCGGAGCCGATACGTAACCGGCTGGTCTGCGCCAGTAGCCAGGCAATCAGAACCTCCGGCGAGCTGCCTGCCAGCCGGTCGTTATCGTGATGCTCGGACACCCAAAGACGGTGATAGCCCAGCCGCTCTGCCGTCCGGGCAAAATCAAGCGTCG
>NZ_DALZCD010000115.1:0-5916 GCF_031978025.1 Erwinia sp. | reverse complement strand
CGTCGCCGCCAGCGCGTCCTGCGGGGTTTGCCCTTCGTCCACCGGACTTTGATCTAATAAACTTAATTGATACGTCATTATTCATTCTCTCTGGAGGCTTTCAGCGAGAATTCCATATAAAAGCACCGACGCTAAATATTAATTCCAGCTTAGCTTTTGCATAATGCTGGAATTATTCTGGATTAAGAGAAAACATTATTTGTTATTTCCCACTATCTTTATTTGTTTTTGTTGTTTTACTTGCCCGGCGGCATCGGGAATAGTGCAGAAAAACAAAACGCAGGGATAAAATGATGAATAGCAACCGTTTAAGCGTGCTGGCACTGCTGCTGGGGCTGAGCCTGAGTGCGCAGGCCGCGCCAGGAATCGATTTAATTGCCAATGAAAAACCGGTGCACGCGCCGCTAAATCCTCAGGCTGCTTCACTGATCCCGGCTAATTATAAATTTGTTACGCCCGGCACATTGACGGTGGCGACAGCGGTATTAGGCAGCGCGCCACCGTTTGGCCTTTTTGCCCGCGATAATAAAACAGTTATCGGCAGCGAAGCGGATATTGCCCGTCTGGTTGCCGACGGGCTGGGGTTAAAATTAAAAATCGTTCCCGCCTCCTGGGAAGACTGGCCACTTGGCGTTGCCTCCGGAAAATATGACGCGGCGATTTACAATATCACCGTGACTAAAGCACGCAAAGAACGCTTCGACTTTGCCACCTATCGCCAGGACACGCTGGGTTTCTACGTCAAAAGCAGCAGTAAAATCAGCAAAATTGACGCCGCGCCGGATATCGCCGGCAAACGGATTATTGTCGGTTCCGGCACCAATCAGGAAGCCATTCTGCTGCAGTGGGATAAAGAGAATCAGGCAAAAGGCCTGCCTGCGATGCAGCCCCTTTACGTCACCGACGACGCTGCCGCCACGCTGGCTATCCAGTCCGGCCGCGCCGATGCCACTTTCGGGCCCAATGTTGTCGGCGCCTATAAAGCCAAACTGACCGGTACCACACGGCTGGTCGGCGTGGTCGCTGGCGGCTGGCCAAAAACCGCCAACATTGCCGTGACGCTGAAAAAAGGCAGCGGGCTGGTGGAAGCGGTGCAGGCTTCGCTTAACAGCGCTATTGCCAGCGGCAGCTATCTGCAGGTGCTGGATCGCTGGGGCGAGAGCATCGAAAAAATCGACCATTCCGAGATTAATCCGCCGGGTTTAGGCGACTGAGTACGGGAGCGCGCCATGATTGAAGAAACCTTTATCCATACCACGCCGGACGATCCACGTATCGAGCCGATTATTGAGGGGTTGTTTGCCGAATACCGCGCCCGCTATGGCAACTATTTCGGTGAGCAGGACGAAGAGCTACCGGGGCTTTATGCCCCGCCAGACGGCGCATTTATCGTGCTGCTCCGCCATGAAACGCCCATCGCAATGGGGGCATTCAAACGTTACAACGTCACGACCGCTGAACTGAAACGTATCTGGACTCACGGCAGTATGCGGCGTCAGGGACTGGCCCAGAAGGTCTTGCTGGAGTTGGAGCGGCTGGCCGCCCTTCAGGGATACGACTCGCTGTTTCTGACCACCGGCTTTCGCCAGCCGGAGGCCGTCAGGCTCTATCTTTCGCAAGGTTATCAACCGCAGTTTGATCTGGCGGTGGATCCTGAACGCTATGCGCTGCCGCCTTTTGACGGTCGCCTGCCCTTTACCAAAATGCTGCTCAGCCAGCCTGTCAAACGCCGCGCCTGAGGAGTCGCTATGAAAAATCTGGACCCTGCCTGGCGTCAGCACGCCAACCTGGCGGACAATGCCGCCCTTAAAGTGATTCCTGCGCGCTATCCATGGCGTCTGGCAGGCGCGGCGTTTGCGCTGTTTATCATTACTGGCGTGGTGCAGTCCATTGCTACCAATCCCCGCTGGGAATGGGGAGTGTTCGCGCAGTGGTTTTTCGATCCGGCGATTTTAAGCGGGCTGGGAAAAACGCTGCTGCTGACGCTGCTGGGAACGCTGTTCGGCTCGCTCCTGGGAACCGGGCTGGCGCTGGCACGGCTCGCCAACTCCTGGCTGCTGAACGCGCTGGCCTGGTGCTATATCTGGCTTTTTCGCTCGCTGCCTCTGCTGCTGGTACTGATTATTCTTTATAACTTCTCGTATTTATACGACAGCCTTTCGTTGGGGATCCCTTTTACCGATCTGACTTTCTTTACTCACGCCACGACTGATCTGTTGGATCAGTTTTCAGTCGCGGTACTGGGGCTGTCGCTGGTACAGGCCGCCTACACTGCCGAGATCATTCGCGGCGGGATTGTCGGCGTCGAACAGGGCCAGCATGAAGCCGCGGCCGCGCTGGGATTGCCGCCCTTCCGTCGTACCTTCCGTATTATTTTGCCACAGGCGCTGCGCGCCATTCTGCCAACCGGCTTCAACGAGGTGATCAGCCTGGCAAAAGGCACCGCTATTGTTTACGTACTGTCGATGCCGGAGCTGTTTTATACCGTGCAGGTTATCTATAACCGCACCCAGCAGGTGATCCCGCTACTGATGGTCGCCAGCGTCTGGTATCTGTGCATCACCACCGTCCTGTCAGTACTGCAACACTATGTCGAACGCTATTTTGCGCGCGGCGTGGTACGCCAGGTTCGTCCTGCCCGCTTTACGCTGTTCCACCGTTCGCCCCGCCATAAGGAGAATGCTGATGTCAGAAGCGCTTGATTTGGGTCGCTACGAGGCTGCCCCAACCACGAGCCACCCTGTGCACCCTCGTGCAGGGAAAATTGAAATTGCCAATATCAGTAAAAGTTACGGCGCTTTTAAGGCGCTGGATGATATCAGCCTGACCATTGAACCCGGCACCGTTACCGTGATCCTCGGGCCGTCCGGCTCCGGCAAATCAACGCTTTTACGCACCATTAACCACCTGGAACGCGTCGATAAAGGCTTTATTCAGATTGATGGCGATTATATAGGCTACCGCCGAAAGGGGGATAAGCTCTATGAACTGAAGGAAAAAGCGATCCTGAAACAGCGTATTCAGGTCGGTTACGTGTTCCAGAATTTTAACCTGTTTCCGCATATGACCGTGCTGGATAACATTATCGAAGCGCCTGTGGTGCACGGCCTGCTGAAGCGTAGCGAGGCGATCGGGCGGGCTTACGAGCTGTTGGATACGGTTGGCCTGCGCGAGAAGGCACACGCCTGGCCGCGGCAGCTTTCCGGCGGCCAGCAGCAGCGGATCGCTATTGCTCGCGCGCTGGCGCTTAACCCGAAAGTCATGCTGTTTGATGAGCCGACCTCCGCGCTGGATCCGGAGCTGGTAGGCGAAGTGCTGGATGTGATTAACAAACTGGCACGTTCGGGCGTTACCCTGGTGGTGGTCACGCACGAAATAGGGTTTGCGCGGCAGGTGGCCGATCGCGTGGTCTTTATGGTGGACGGCAAAATTGTCGAAAGCGGCAGCGCCGAACGGGTACTGAATCGTCCTGTTCATCAGCGTACCCGACGCTTTCTGGAAAAGGTGTTGTAGATGGCATCATCCGTCCCTGAAGCCCTGCTGCTTTGGCATACGGACGGATGATGTTAGCCGCGGTGCAGTTCGGCAACGGTCATAGTAAAGATCAGCAGGTCCTGTGTTTCGTTGGCATAGCGGTGCGCCATATCCGTTCTGGCGACGGCCGAACAGCCCACGTTGACCATCAGCGCGGCGCTTTCGGTTTGCAGGTTTAGCGTGCCTTGCTCAACGTGCAGCAACTCCAGCGTGCCCGCCGGATGTCCCGCTGAGGAAAAACTTTCCCCCGGATGCATTTCCCAGCGCCAGAGTTCTATCATATCCGGCCCGCGCGTCCCTGCCAGTAAGCGTGCAGACCCTCCCTTGTCGCCCAGCCACAGCGTGGGGATCTCCTCGCGGGCAATCAGCCATGCCGACGGCGAATCGGTTACATTAACGATGTCCGCAACCGACACCACAAGCGCGGAGGCTATTTTACATAAAATACCGATGCTGGGGTTGGCCGTCCCCTTTTCGGTTTCCACCAGCATCCCTTTACTCACGCCCGCCCGACGGGCCAGTTCATCCAGTGAAAGCTTCTGCGCCTTACGGTGCGTTTTAATACTGCGTGAAACAGCAGCGCTAACGCTGTCGATATCGGCACCGGCATCGGTCGTTTTATTGACTTTTTTGGTCATCGGTCATTACTATAGAATAAATTAGTCACCGCAGGATTATGGAATGTTTTCAGTCACCCCGTCAATCGACCCGGCTATTGCTGACCTGGCGCCGGGTTTTCGCGCCCTGAGTATTACCGTTAAAGCGGCACCGCTGGCTGCCCCCGCTATCGCGGATGAGTGGCTTGCACGCGCCTGTGAGACCGTGCTGGCAGTGCCACCTGCCTGGGCGAGCGCGCACCTGGCCGACTGGGCAGAAACGTTTACAAAGTTTGGCGCTAAACCTAAGCGCACGCCCTGTTCGGCAGAGGCGCTGTGGAAAAGGGTGCAGCGCGATGGGACGTTGCCGGGCATCGATCCGGTTGTCGATCTGTATAATGCCATCAGCCTGCGCTACGCCATCCCGGTCGGTGGCGAAAACATTGGCGCCTATGTGGGTCAGCCGCGCCTGGTTATCGCTGACGGCAGCGAGCTGTTCGATACGTTTAAAGACGGTAAAGCAGCCCTCGAATCGCCCGACGTCGGGGAGGTTATCTGGCGTGATGATCAGGGCGTGACCTGCCGACGCTGGAACTGGCGTCAGGGCGTAAGAACCCGGCTGAATGCCGAAGCGGCGCATATGTGGTTTGTGCTGGAAAGCCTGCCGTCAATGCCTTATGCGGCGCTGCTGGAGGCGGGTGATGAGCTGATCCGGGGCCTGACGCTGATGATGCCGGGCGTACAGACTGACAGGCAGGTGATTGGATTTACCGTGCCCTGATCGGCCTGGTGACCAAAAATCTTAAGCAGGATGTGAAAAAGGCCGGTTTCCCGGCCTTTCGCTTCAGTCATCAGTTATTAACAGGAATAACCGCGCCTTTATATTTTGTGCGGATCCAGTCCTGGATCTGTTTGGAATGCAGTACCGTGACCAGCGCTTTAATATCCGGCTTGTTTTCGTCGCCGCGATGCACGGTGATGATGTTGGCGTAAGGATTGTTTTCGCCACTCTCAACCGCGACAGGATCTTTTACCGGATCCAGACCGGCATCGATAGCGTAATTGGCGTTGATAACAACGGCATCGCCTTCGTCATTGTTATACATCTGCGGCAGCAGCGCGCCTTCCACGTTAGCCAGGAACTTCAGGTGTTTCGGGTTTTCCACAATATCGCTGATGCGCGCGTCTACTTTGCTTACGCCCGGTTTCAGTTTAATGACGCCTTCTTTCTCGAAAATAGAAAGGATACGGCCTTCTTCCGATACCGCATCACGCATAATCACTTTGCCGTTCTGCGGCAGGTCTTTCAGCGATTTGTATTTTTTGGAGTAAATACCGATTGGCTCGATATGAATGGCGCCCGCGCTGACAAAATCATAGCTTTTGTCATCGGCGTGATCTTTCAGCACGCTGTTCAAATAAGGCACGTGCTGAAAATAGTTCGCGTCGATATCGTGGCTGGCCAGCGCGGTGTTTGGCAGGATATAGTCCTGGAAAGGTTTGATTTCCAGATCGATGCCCTGCTTCGCCAGGATCGGCTTAGCCTGCTCCAGAATTTCCGCATGCGGCACGTTAGAGGCGCCGACAGTCAGGGTGTCTGCCCATGCGCTCAGGCTCAGCGCGCCCAGAGTGGCCGCAGCCAGTAGCGTCAGTGTCTTTTTCATTATGACTTCCTTTATAAGTTAGCGTTTGTCGAGACGTGTTGTGATGAAATCGCCAATAAACTGAATAATAAAAACGATAATCAGGATCATAACCGTGGCGACCAGCGTTACATCGCTATGGT
>NZ_DALZCD010000114.1:0-12976 GCF_031978025.1 Erwinia sp. | reverse complement strand
CAGGCCTGTTCAAAAGGCGTGTTCAGGGCCGCAAACAGTTCGCGTGAGACATCATAAGAGCTGTTCAACAGCTCTGTCGCCTGGGCTGACCCGGCCAGCAGCAGCAAAACGGCGCCGCTACAGATTTTTTTTAGTGTGGTCATGCTGTTCATCCCGGAAAGATGGCCCGTCTCACGGCCTGAGAGGGTTCAGTTTATTTATAACCACACGAAAAGGAGTAACTGTTTTATATACCGTTTGGTGATTTAGAAGTTTAAAAAGCTATAAGCGGGCGGGACAGGTTATGCAGCGGGCAGAAATAGAAAAGCTTAAGTGAGACTCGGGCTACAGCAACGCGACGCCCGAGTGTCGAGGGGAAACATCAAAGGTAAATAGTCATCACCAACCTGATAACGCCGGATGGCGGCGGCTCCTCTTACGTTATACAGCCGCTGGCTGGCTAGCGGTGCCAGACAATCTGGCTGACCTTCCATTTTTTCAGCGTATCGTCAGACGGCAACAGCCCTTCCGGCCCGTGCCATTCGCCAGTAAAGACGTAGCTAATATGCTGACTGTCCGGTGCGCGGCACGCTACGCCCTCGCTGCCCGACGCCTTTTGACAGGCACCAAAGGCGCGGCTGTAGAGATCGCTGAAAGGCGTGCCAATTTTGACTCCCGACTGGGTTTGTATCTCATCATCCATCACCCTCACCTCGCTGACGCTGGTGTCGCCCGTCACCTCAAGCTTTACCTCTTTGCCATCGAGTGCCTGGAAAAAGGTGATGACCTTACCGTTTTCGCCGCGCATCCCCTTACGCACCTGATAGTCGCCGTTCAACGCCTCGCCAACCGCCTGCTCGTTCATTGCGGTAGTGCCATTCAGGCCGCCAACGCCCTGTTCGCTGACCTCTACGGCAGAGCCGAACCAGTGCCAGGGGGCAAGGCTGGACCAGGAATAGGTCAATGGATTCCACCAGGTTGCCCCGTGATTTTCGGGTGCCGGGCCACCGGAACTGGCGCAGCCCGCCAGCATAACGGCCGCGGCCAGGGCTAAAGGACGAACGGTTTTCATGAAAACTCCTGACAAAAAGAGGCGGCTGCCGTAATACTTCACCTTTTACGGCAGCTCCAAAGAGAGGTTGGAGTCCGGATCGGCCGAAAAGTTTATTCGGCGTGCTGTTCTGGCGCAAAACAGTCACGCAGTCGCGTACTGAAGGTGAACCAGCTCAGCGCCAGTAAATCGAAACCGGTAAACAGGATCATCCAGGGCGACAACGTTTCTTCACCCAGCCAAAGACTGGCGAACTGCACGCCGAGCATGGCGGTTAGCGACAGGCAGAGCACCCAACGCCACGCCTGCCAGAGCCGCGGCAGGCGCTGACGGTAGCCGGTCAGCAGCAGTCCGGTAGCCGCAGGCACGCCCAGCGCGATGCCCGTCCAGAACGCCCGGGTGTCCGGGTAGAATAACGCCAGCAGCGCCGTGCCCTGATCGCGAGACGCGCCGGCCATGATAAACAGCAGCCAGGTGCGCGCCTGCAGTAACAGTACGCCCCAAAAGGCAAGCGGTAGCTTCAGCTGACCTTTAGCATCGTAATCGTCGGGCGTATAAAGGCGCATAGCGGGATCTTAATATTCGCGATCTTCAATCAGGCGCTTGCCGAGTAACATGCTGTCCTGCGTTTCATAGTCCAGCTTTTCATAGAAACCCAGCACTGCGTCGTTCTCTTCCCGCACCATCACGTTAATTTTTGGGCAGCCGCGCGCAATCAGCTTTTTTTCGAGCCGGTTGATCAGCGCATTGGCGAAGCCGCGCCCCTGGTAATCAGGATGCACGCCCAGATAATAAGCTGAACCACGATGCCCGTCGTAACCGCCCATCAGCGTGCCGACTACCGAACCACCGACCACCGCGACCAGAAACAGGTCCGGATCGTGATTAAGCTTGCGCTCAATGTCCATTTCCGGATCGTTCCACGGGCGCAGCAGGTCGCAGCGTTCCCACAGCGTAATCACTTCTTCAAAATCGTCCTGGCTAAATACGCGAATTTCCATAGCGTTGTCCCAGATGTTAACCATAATTCGCTGATTATCGCGGTTTCTTTCGCAGGTGCAAGTCTCGGCACAGATAATTACCGGAAAGAAAGAGGAAGCGGCTACATAATCCCCAGATGGCACGGATTCTTATCTATGCCAGTCAGCAGTCAGCAGTTAGCAGTTAGCAGTTAGCAGTTAGCAGTTAGCAGTTAGCAGTTAGCAGTTAGCAGGATAAAGTACCGGCCCGGTAGCGCCTTGTCATCCCGTTAGCGCGCTGCAATAAAAAGTAAAATGTTGAAATAGTTCCCGCCTCGCTGTCGCCTTATTGTTACGATATAACGGTAAGCACTTTGCGCCCTGAGGATGTTGTAATGAAAAAGTTTGGCCCGATGACCCCGCTGACTTCCCGTCGACAGCTGTTGCTTTCCGGCCTGGCGCTGGCGCTGCTGGCTGGCCGCACCGCCAGAGCGAAAGAAGCGCCGCTGAAAACAACATCCGTGAACAAGGCTACATCGCCCCAGGCTCGGGGCAAAAGAATTGTGATGATTGATCCCGGCCACGGTGGCATTGATTCAGGCGCGGTAGGCGAAGAAGGATCGGAAGAAAAGCATGTGGTATTAGAGATTGCCGGACATATCCGGCAGATGCTGAGCGACCACCCTCATATTGAGGCGAGGCTGACGCGGGATAGCGATCATTTTATTCCACTGGGTCAGCGCGTAGAGATCGCGCATCAGCATGGCGCCGATCTGTTTATGTCGATACACGCCGACGGTTTTACCAGCCCTGATGCCAACGGTGCGTCGGTTTTCGCCCTTTCCAATCGTGGCGCCAGCAGCCGTATGGCTCGCTATCTGTCCGAGCGCGAAAACGCCGCTGACGCGGTGGGCGGCGTTAAGGTGGCGCAGAAAGATCACTATTTGCAGCAGGTGCTGTTTGACCTGGTGCAGACCGACACCATTAAAAACAGCCTGACGCTGGGCAAGCACGTCCTGAATCAGATCCGCCCTGTCCATCATCTGCACAGCCAGCATCCCGAGCAGGCTGCTTTTGCCGTGCTGAAATCGCCTTCGATTCCTTCAGTGCTGGTAGAAACCTCTTTTATCACCAATCCCGCCGAAGAGCGACTGCTGGGCACCACGGCGTTCCGTCGTAAAATTGCCAGCGCGATAGTGGAAGGTGTCATCAGCTATTTTAATGAGTTCGATGCCAACAACCGCCGCCCCGGCTAAGGCATTTTGACGTATACTTCGCGCGTCATTTTACAGTCAGGCAAAACCATGAATACACCCGATATTGCCCAGGTAAAGCAGTTTCTGCTTACGTTACAGGACACCCTCTGTCAGCAGCTGGCACAGGCTGACGGCCAGGCGTCGTTTGAAGAAGATAGCTGGACGCGCGAAGGCGGCGGTGGCGGCAGAAGCCGCGTGCTGCGAGACGGCGCGGTGTTTGAACAGGCTGGCGTCAACTTCTCCCATGTGCACGGCGACCAGATGCCCGCTTCCGCTACCGCTCACCGGCCGGAGCTGGCCGGACGCAGTTTTGAAGCGATGGGCGTATCGCTGGTGATCCATCCGTCCAATCCTTACGTGCCTACCAGCCACGCCAACGTGCGCTTTTTTATCGCTGAAAAGCCAGGCGCCGATCCGGTGTGGTGGTTTGGTGGCGGCTTCGATATGACGCCCTACTACGGCTTTACGGAAGACGCGGTGCACTGGCATCAGACCGCGGCCGAAATCTGTCAGCCCTTTGGTGAAGAGGTTTACCCACGCTACAAAAAGTGGTGCGATGACTACTTCTTTATTAAACACCGCAACGAACAGCGCGGCATCGGCGGCCTGTTTTTCGACGATTTGAACACGCCGGATTTTGACACCTGTTTTCGCTTTATGCAGGCGGTGGGCGCCGGTTTCCTGAAAGCTTATCTGCCCATCGTCGCACGACGTAAGGCGTTGCCGTGGGGCGAGCGCGAGCGCCAGTTCCAGCTTTATCGCCGTGGCCGCTATGTGGAATTTAATCTTGTCTGGGATCGCGGGACGCTTTTTGGTCTGCAGACTGGCGGTCGCACCGAATCCATCCTGATGTCGATGCCGCCGCTGGTGCGTTGGGAATATGATTATCAGCCACAGCCGGGTACGCCGGAAGCCGCGCTCTACACCGATTTCCTGCCGGTCAGGGCCTGGATTTAACGTCTGCACAGCGAGTCGGCCGCTGCCACTCGCTGTTTTCCCCGGGTAGAAATACCGTCAAAAATGTAGCAGCCAGTGCGGTTCCCCGGTGCAATCCTACAGAAGTGCTACACTTTCAGATGCCGCGTTTTACCAGCCATTGGGCTAACCCATTGCAACAATCAGAGAAAACGCATTCCCATTACAGGACGTCTGATGCAATGTTTGGCCTGAGAATAATCTACCGTGTCGGCAACCGGCCCTGCACCAATCCAGCAGATTGCGGTCCGGTTTACCGCTATTGGGCTTTGTAGCCCGGCGACAGCCGATGTGCCGGCACGGTCATCATTTGTTTTGCAGATTGAACATCAAGGAGCCATGAGATGAACCAGCTAGAAGCACTGAAACAGTACACCACCGTGGTGGCGGACAGTGGCGATATTGAATCTATTCGCAATTATCACCCTGAAGATGCCACCACCAACCCATCTCTGATCCTGAAAGCCTCCAGCCTCGATTCTTACAAACACCTGATTACCGATGCTATTGACTACGCCAAAAAACAGGGCGGCAGCAAAGAGACGCAAATCATCAATGCCAGTGACAAGGTTAACATTAACCTCGGCATGGAAATCCTGAAAAGCGTGCCTGGCCGCGTATCTACCGAAGTGGATGCTCGCCTGTCGTTTGACCGTGGCATGTGCGTGACCAAAGCCGAGAAGCTGGTGAGAATGTATGAAGACAACGGCATCGATCGCTCGCGTATCTTAATCAAGCTTGCCTCTACGTGGGAAGGTATCCGCGCGGCAGAAGAGCTGGAGAAAAACGGCATCAACTGTAACCTGACGCTGCTGTTCTCCTTTGCCCAGGCTCGTGCCTGTGCGGAAGCGGGCGTGTTCCTGATCTCGCCTTTTGTCGGCCGTATCTATGACTGGTACAACAGCCGCAAGCCGCTTGACCCGTATGTGGTTGATGAAGATCCAGGCGTGGTTTCCGTTCGTAATATTTATGAGTATTACAAGCAGCACCGCTATAACACCATCATCATGGGTGCCAGCTTCCGTAAAACGGAACAGATTATTGCGCTGGCGGGCTGCGATCGCCTGACTATCTCGCCAAACCTGCTGGAAGAGCTGCAGGCCAGCAATGCGCCTGTTGAGCGCAAGCTGACGCCTTCAACCGAAGCGTTCCACCAGCCAACCCCGCTTTCCGAAGCGGAGTTCCGCTGGGAGCACAACCAGGATCCTATGGCGGTAGAAAAACTGGCCGATGGCATCCGTCAGTTCGCCGTTGACCAGCAGCACCTGGAAGACGTGCTGGCCGCTAAGCTGTAATTCCGTTAACGGGCCTCCCCCGACGTACGCGTGGGGGAGACTTGCCCAACGTTGATTTGCCCAGTTCGTCCCCCCCAAAAAAAATCAGGGAGAAAAATATGTCTTCACGTAGAGAGTTGGCTAATGCAATCCGTGCGCTGAGTATGGATGCCGTGCAGAAAGCCAAATCGGGTCACCCGGGCGCCCCAATGGGCATGGCAGATATCGCAGAAGTGTTGTGGCGTGAGTTCCTGCATCACAACCCTACTAACCCAGCCTGGGCCGATCGTGACCGTTTTATCCTTTCCAACGGTCACGGCTCCATGCTGCTGTACAGCCTGTTGCACCTCAGCGGCTATGACCTGCCGATTGAAGAACTGAAAAACTTCCGTCAGCTGCACTCCAAAACGCCTGGTCACCCGGAAATCGGCTACACCCCGGGCGTGGAAACCACCACCGGTCCGCTGGGTCAGGGCCTGGCGAACGCCGTGGGTCTGGCAATTGCTGAACGCACGCTGGGCGCGCAGTTCAACCGCCCCGATCATGAGATCGTCGATCACCATACCTATGTCTTTATGGGCGACGGCTGTTTGATGGAAGGTATCTCGCACGAAGTCTGCTCACTGGCCGGTACGCTGGGCCTTGGCAAGCTGATTGGTTTCTACGATCACAACGGTATTTCAATCGATGGTGAAGTGGAAGGCTGGTTCAGCGACGATACGGCGAAACGCTTTGAAGCCTATAACTGGCATGTTATCAGCGAAGTAGACGGGCACGATGCCGAGGCGGTATCGCAGGCGATCAAAGAAGCACAGAGCGTTACCGATAAACCTTCTCTGATTATCTGCCGCACCATTATCGGTTACGGTTCGCCGAATAAAGCCGGTAAAGAAGAGGCGCACGGCGCAGCGTTGGGCGATGAAGAGATCGCACTGACCCGTAAGCAGCTGGGCTGGAACTATCCGCCATTTGAAATCCCGCAGGATATTTATGCGCAGTGGGATGCCAAAGAAGCGGGCCAGCAGTACGAAAAAGAGTGGAACGAGAAATTCGCGGCTTACAAAGCGGCCTACCCGGAACTGGCGAAAGAATACGCTCGCCGTATGGATGGCGGCATGCCGGAAAACTGGCAGCAGGAAACGCAGAAGTTTATCGAAGAACTGCAGGCGAATCCGGCCAAAATTGCCAGCCGTAAGGCGTCTCAAAACTCGCTGGAAGCTTATGGCAAACTGCTGCCAGAATTCCTGGGCGGGTCTGCTGACCTGGCGCCAAGTAACCTCACCATCTGGTCAGGTTCTAAGTCAATCAAAGACGATCTGGCCGGTAATTATATTCACTACGGCGTACGTGAATTCGGTATGACCGCTATCGCCAACGGTATTGCGCATCATGGCGGCTTCGTGCCTTATACCGCGACCTTCCTGATGTTTGTGGAATACGCGCGTAATGCGGTGCGTATGGCGGCGCTGATGAAGGCACGTCAGATTCTGGTTTACACCCATGACTCTATTGGCCTGGGCGAAGATGGTCCGACGCACCAGCCGGTTGAACAGATTGCCAGCCTGCGCGTGACGCCAAATATGAGCGTCTGGCGTCCATGTGACCAGGTTGAAACGGCCGTGGCCTGGAAGCACGCTATTGAGCGCCATCATGGCCCGACCGCACTGATCCTTTCTCGTCAGAATCTGGCGCAGCCGGAGCGCAGCAAAGAGCAGCTGGCGAATATCTCTCGCGGTGCTTACGTGCTGAAAGATTGTGAAGGGACGCCAGAAGTCATTCTGATCGCAACGGGATCTGAAGTTGAGATCACGCTGAATGCCGAAGCGAAGCTGACCGCCAGCGGTCACAAAGTCCGTGTCGTTTCCATGCCTTCTACCGATCTGTTTGACCGGCAGGATGTGGCATACCGTGAATCCGTACTGCCTTCAACCGTGACCGCTCGCGTGGCGGTGGAAGCGGGCATCGCGGATTACTGGTACAAGTATGTCGGCCTGAACGGCTCAATTGTCGGCATGACCACCTTCGGTGAATCGGCCCCGGCTGAGAAGCTGTTTAACGAGTTTGGTTTTACGGTGGAAAACATCGTCAGCCATGCGGAAAAACTGCTGAAGCCTCACTAAGCCTGTTCTCCTGCCCGCTGCTGGCGGGCAGGATTTTTGCCGCTCAACCGGATGCCAAACAGGTTTTCCCCCTGTCGATGCTGATACCAGCAATAGCCGTCATGCAGTTCTGCAATCGCTTTAACCAGCGCAAGACCCAGCCCCGATCCCTCGCCGTTACGCGCCTCATCGCCTCGCCAGAAACGCTCGTATAATTTTTCCGTCTCTGTCAGCGGTTCGCCCTTATTACCCACTGCTATATCGATAAACGTTTCTGCCGCCTCGGCTTTTATTCTGATAAACGTGTTTTCCGGCGCGTGACGTACGGCATTGGTAATCAAATTGACCATGGCTCGCTGGAACAGCATTTTATCGGCACAGAGGTCGCCTTGTACCTCTATCACGAAACGTAACCCTTTTTCTTCTGCCAGCGGCTCCAGAAAGTCAGTGATATTTTCCAGCGTGTCGGCCAGAGAAAAACGCTCTTTTCTGAGCGCCACGTTGTGATGATCGGCCCTCGCCAGAAACAGGATGTTATCGGTCAGCCGAGAGAGATTTTCCAGCTCTTCAATATTGCCTGCCAGCAGCTGCTGATAGGCTTCCGGTGAACGTTCCTGCCCCAACGCAACCTGATTCTGACTGAGCATCACGTTGACCGGCGTGCGGAGTTCATGGGCCAGATCGTCGGCAAATCGGGTCAGTCGGGTAAAATCGTGAGCCAGGCGGCTACGCATTACGTTAAGCGCTTCCCCCAGCGGCAGTAGCTCACGAGGCAGGCTGTTTACCGGTACGCTATCGGAAAGCCTGTCGGCCTGGGTGGCCGCCGTGATTTTGCTGAGCGTCCCTATCGCTTTCAGCCCACGACGGATCAGCAAAGGGCTAAGGATGGCCCCGAGCACCAGCGCGGCCAGACACACCAGCAGGCTTTCCCGGCGATACTGTTCCAGCATTTTGGCTCTTTCCCGCGCCAGGCGTGCGACGGTTAGCGTCACCGCGCCGCCTTTCGATGTCCCCTGAAGGCTGAGGAGAGTCAGCTCTTCACCTTGCTGAGTTCGCTGGCGATGAAGCACGCCCGGCTGGTTTTCGCCTGCCAGCTCCGTCAGCCTGATGCCCGTCTGATTAATCGTCACGTCCGGCCCGTCTGCCTGCCGAATCAACAGGATATCCTGCTGTGTGTCCACCATCCGGCTGAAATAAAGCGGCAGCATTTCTGGCTTCGCACCATCCTGCAACAGCTGACGCAGCTGCTCTGCCCGATTGATTAGCGTGCGGTCGTCACGCCAGATAAGCTCATGGCGTAACGCGCCGTAAAGCGTCAGGGTAATACCGGAGCAGGCCGCCGCCATGATCAGCACAAAAATAATCGTCAACCGGGCCGTCAGCGAGATCTTACGCATTTGGCTCTCCCGGTTCGGCCAGTCGGTATCCCATCCCGCGAACGGTGTGGATCAGTTTTGGCTCATAGGGGTCGTCTATTTTACGGCGCAAACGCCGGATAGCGACGTCAACCGTGTTCGTTTCGCTGTCGAAATTAATGCCCCAGACTTCACTGGCGATTAGCGTTCTCGGCACTATCTCGCCGCGCCGACTGGCAAGCAGCCACAGCAGCGCGAACTCTCTGCGGGTCAGGGCGACCGCTTCGCCCTGCCGACTGGCGGTCTGGCGCACGGAATCCATCACCAAATCGCCAACCGTCAATACCGCTTGCGTGGGATGGTTTTGCCGCAGCTGCGCCCGGATACGGGCCAACAGCTCGGCAAAAGAGAAAGGCTTGACCAGATAGTCGTTAGCGCCCAGCTCCAGCCCTTTCACCCGATCGTTGACCGAATCTCTGGCCGTCAGGCAGATAACCGGGGTGGCACGAGCGGTACGCAACGAGCGCAATACCTGCCATCCGTCCATGCCAGGCAGCATGATATCCAGCACGATTAACGCATAATGTTGACTCAGGGCGAGATGTAAACCATCCCGGCCGTCGGTGACGGCATCCACCACAAATCCGGCTTCACGCAGCCCCTGACAAAGCCAGTCGCTGGCTTTCTGGTTATCTTCAATCAGCAATAGTTTCATAAGCGCAAGTCTGCCACGAGCCGATACCTTTGTCCCCGAACTTCAGCCAATCTGACATTTTTGTCATGCTGGCGTCAGGTATTTCAGCCCCGATCTACGTTATAAAAAGGCACATTCAAACAGGAGGATTAATGATGAAAGCCTATTTTAACGCGGCGGCGCTGGCGCTCGCCCTTACCGCTTCGGCAACCACGATGGCCGCTGAACAAAATCTTTTAAGCGTCCACGTACTGAACCAGCAAACCGGCAAGCCGGCCCCGAATGTTGAAGTGACGCTGGAGCAGAAGCAGGACGCGGGCTGGAAATTCCTTAACAAAGCCAGTACCGATAAGGACGGACGCATCAAGCAATTCTGGCCTGCCCAACCGGCTGCCAGCGGCGATTATCGCGTCGTATTTAAAACCGGGCGCTATTTTAGCGAACAAAAGCAGGAGAGTTTCTTCCCGGAGATCCCGGTAGAGTTTCATATCAGCAATACGAACGAGCACTATCACGTGCCGCTGCTGCTTAGCCAATATGGCTACTCAACCTATCGCGGCAGTTGACCCTGGCCTTATAACGTCAGTAGAGGGTCAAGGCGGCCCGGATAAGCGTTACCGGAACGCTGTCCGAGCCGTAGAAGCCTGCTCGGATGCGGACGTATCTTTTTTGCCGGTCCAGAGCGTCGGCCAGTCATCGCTGCCGTGCCAGGCGTCGCAGGTGCCCTCTTCTGCGTATTCAGCCAGCACGAATTCGCGTCCGTTATACTGCCAGCGTGTGGCGGTACCGCAATCCCCTACGCCTCTTCCTTTAGCAAACGTCAGCAGTTCGCCACGGCTGGCGTCATACTCGGCGTTGATCAGCTCCAGCTTTTTTTCCCCATGATGCGGCGGCGTAAAGGGCAGCGTCAGGGTCAATCCTCTGGCCATATAAGGCTGGCTGCGAGTCACCTCAAAAGCGAGATCGATAACGTTATAGGCGCCCATTTCACAGCTGACCAACAGCAGCGCTTTTCTGTCATCCAGTGGCGCAACGCTGACCTGCCGTCGCTGAGGATCCAGCGAACAGCGATCGGTATTCACCCGCCAGGTACCATAATCCAGCAGGCCGGTCGTTTCCTCACGCGTCAGCGCGGGGGGAACCGGCTGCGGGCCGGAAGGCTCGGGAATATCAGGCGGTGGCGGCACGTCCATTGCTGAACGCTGGCCCTTTTTAATCCAGGCGCTCATGCCGTTGACCCGGCCCTGAATATCGTCCATCAGCAGCAAAGCCGCCTTCAGGCCATGAAGCGAGATAGTGGCGCGCGGCCGGTAAAGCAGCTGTAAATTATCTGCATCCATAACCAGCGACAGAAACTCGTTAATGGAGATAGCATGGCCGGTAGAGAGATGGTGCGGGTCAACTTCCCAGTGTTTCAGATCGGGCTTCAGCCGCTGACCGTCCAGCAGAAGGTTATCCTGCAACGGCGCGCCGTTCAGCTTGCCGGTATAGCGGCTGCCATAATCAATGCGCAAAAAAGGCCGATCGTTCACGCCGGCATGACGGCTGATGGTCATCACCAGACCGTTAACCCCAGGCACGCTCCGGGTTACGCAATAGTTCTGGTTATTACAGGTTATCTGCCAGTCAGAAAAGGTTTTTTGCAGGGGATCGGCATGCAGTCCGGCGGCAAAAAACAGCAGCGCCAAAGGTAACTTTATCCAATAATGCATCGATACCTGTATCCCCGAATGACAGTTAAGCAGTAAGCATAGCGTAGCGGTTACCGCCCGGTACGATTAAATCGGCCGCAGCCCATTAAAAAGAGACTCGCTTTTAATTATATTGACCTTTGCTTGCTGGCGGCTCAATCAGATAAATCGGACAAGAAAAAACGGTGCAGAAAAAGTCGCTTATTATCTGATAAAAATAAAGTATCAGAGTAATAACAGGCGTCAGTCGCACGCAATAATGTGAGCTTAATCACCTTTTTAAGCACGAACAGAAAGACTATGCCGCTACACCAAGCCGCACAAGGCAAATTATTAACCCTGAAATCCCCCTTACTAAGCAGATAGTTCTGGGGGCAGCCTGAATAACGTAGCCCGTAGGCTCACATAAAGTTTATTATCCTTTTTGTTTAGCTTATATTTACACCATCTTCTGAAAAGCTATTAAATAATACTTCTCTGTTACCCGAAAAAATTAACGTTACTTTTTGTAGGTTAATTTAATAATTAACCCAGCTATGCTTGTCTTATTAAGAATAGCAGTTAATGCTAGCTCAATTTTTTAACTGAGCGTTAACCAGCCTTCAATCAGCGCATACTGCAGTAGCATCACCGTTTTTGCATCCTTGATTTGTCCTGTTTTCACTCTGTTCCAGGCATCCGGAAAGCTCAGTTCCATCACATCAATATCTTCATCGTCCACGCCGCCACCTGCCGTAGCCCGATGCGAATCGTTGTATTCTGCGGCGAAAAAATACAGCCGCTCGGTCACGCCCCCTGGCGACATGTAGAGATCGTAGAGCTTCACCACTTCCCCAACCTCATAACCGGTTTCTTCCACCGCTTCCTTACGTATGCAGACTTCCGGCGAGTCGTTGTCCAGCAGACCGGCGCAGGTTTCAATCAGCAGGCCGGTGTCGTTACCGTTCAGCCAGGTGGCGATACGAAACTGGCGGGTCAATACCACACTGTTTTTTTCACGGTTGTACAGCAGAAGAGTGGCACCATCGCCGCGATCGTAGACTTCGCGCTTATGGCGGAGAGTTTCTCCCTTTTTCGTCGTGAGGTCATAGGTAAAATTGCGCAGCACAAACCAATTTTCCGACAAAATTTTGTCTTTAATCACGTCAACTTTGACTGACATACAGGCTCCATTGTCTGTAGCGGGATAGCCATCATAAAGCCTGTATCGGGGGAAAACTATCCGCCCCATAAAAAAGGCGGCCACCAGGGCCGCCTCTTATCACTGCATCCGACTCAGCGTTTTGCCTTTTCCGGCGCAGGCTCGTGCTCGGTTTTGGCGATTTCACCCACGCGTTTACGCACGCCAAACCAGCCCAGAATCAGCAACAGGGCAATCAGCGGCACGGCAGCGATAGTGTAGGTTCCGTTCGGATAATCGAACGCCATCAGCACCAGCACGCTGGCCAGAAACAGCAGCGTCAGCCAGGAAGTAAACGGCGCCCACGGCAGTTTAAAGCTAACGTCTTCCGCACGTCCTTCTTTAATGGCCTTACGCAGACGCATCTGGCAAACCACGATAAAGGCCCATGAAGAGATGATGCCTAAAGATGCGATATTCAACACAATTTCGAACACGCGAGAAGGCACAATATAGTTCAGCC
>NZ_DALZCD010000113.1:0-12979 GCF_031978025.1 Erwinia sp. | reverse complement strand
ATAAAGGCATCGGCGGCGGCTGGTTTGTTGGTTCGCTGACGGCCGCAGCGGATGATGGTGGCACCATCGCCAATACCGCCGGTAAGGTTTACCACTGGCGTAGACAAATCAATAACCTGGCAGAGTTAACTATCGGCGACTTTGGTGCCGTACCGGATGGTAAAACGGACTCGATCGCTGCAATCACCGCCATGTATAACTTTACGTTCAAGCATTCAGGCGAAGACTATAAAGCCTGGATTACCCTCCCTGAAGGTAATTATGCCGTATCGAGCCTGAATATTTCTTCCGTTTATTTGCGTATGCTGAGAATTAATGGACCTACCGTCTCTTACGGCTACTCGCCTGTGGCAAAACTTACGCTTATAGGCGATGAGGGCAGCTTTGTTTTTAACACCAACGCTCGCCGCACGGAAGTTTCCTGCCTCGAAATTTATGGTCAGTACGATATAGCGAAAAATACGCGCGGCTTTATGACCAATAAATGCCCCGAGGGACAGTATTATCAGTGCGACAGGCTTTATATCAGCCAAACAGGCGGCATCGTATTTAATATGATCGATACGCTGGATACGAAGTTTAACAGCTTTTATACCAGCTATACTTACGACTCTATTTTAAAAGGCCGTCCTTCTTATCAAAAATCTTGGAATCATCTTACCGCTATCGAGCTTAGCAACTTTAACGTGCAGGAAAGCCGCTCTACTACGCCAGCCTTTGATTTACCGCGAGCCACCCAGTGCTGTATCTACAACGGCTGGATGGAGAAATGTAACTACCCGATGGATATCAGTAACGGCGAATGGACCCTCGACGTTTTCAGTATGGAAGGGGCAACCGTGCCTGCCGACATCACCTATACAAAGGCTATTTTGCGCCATATCAATTTGCAAAATGCCACCTTTAACCGTAATAACGCCACGGTAGTGCGCTACCTCGGCGGTTACGATATGGGCTACCGTCGTGAAGAGGCTTTTGGTACTACGCTGGCCGGTTCTATGGCGGCTAACTGGTACAGTTCTAATCTGCGCTTTAATAACAAAACGGAGGCGCCGGTATGGGTTTACGTCGGCGACTATGCCACTACGGCCGAAAGCGATCAGGTTACCGTGCGCTTTTTAGGCGCCCGCTCTGAGAATCCGGCAGCAGGCATCCCCCTTGATAACCAGTCCAACAGCTTTGGCGGCGGCGAAGCCATCCTGCGTATGCGCCGCATGAAAGGCAACGATACGGTTAAACCGGTAGGCGCGGTGGAAGTCAGGGGATCAAGCCCGGTAACCGATATCCGCCTCAACCGCCCCTACGCTAACAATGTGAGCATCTATGTAAAGCTGCCCGCCAACAGCGGCTATGTTCACGTACAGGTTGAAAGCACGACCGACAGCCGTTTTCATGGCGGCACATGCTTCCTGTGGACGCCGCGTGGTGATGTCGTGGCCCAGACGGTCATCGACAAGCTGGACTATCCGTGGACGCCGGTTGATGCCGCCGCTTTTGGTACGCTTAGCGGGCACGGTATCGCTTTTGATACCGACGGCACGCTGGTGCTGACCACCAAAACCCTGCTGAAAGACAACAAGCTGCGCGTGCGCATTAACGGGGTTAACTATCGTATTCCGTTGGAAATAGATGCCTGACTGTCAGCCCGGTTTTCACGAGCGGGCAACCTCAACGGCACCACGGTAAAAGGCAGCGGTAGTAAAGTTTATGTTAACGGCGGGCTACAACAGGGAATGAAGAACACCTCGTTCCCAGACGGCGAAGTTATCGGCTTTTTTACCGTTGCATAAACCACGACGACGAAGCCGCTGACAGGGAACGTTTCCACGCCCGATGACCAGATGAGTCGCGTTAACAAAACGGGCCTTTAGCCTGTAATAACACCCCGCCGCTCCGGCGGGTTTATTATTACGTTAGCTTCTTAGTACTTTACATTAGGCATCATGGCGAAGGCGCTTTGGGTGAGTTCGGTCAGCTCAACGCCTATCCAGCGGCCGGTCAGCGCGAGGGCGATGCCCACCGCCACCAGCTTGATGGCAAACGGCAGCGTCTGGTCCTGCAACTGCATAACCGCCTGCAGCAGTGACACAATAACGCCCACGATCACCGCCACAATCAGCGGCGGCGCGGAAAGGATCACCACCAGCAGCATTGCCTGGCGAAAGAGCGTCAGGATATCCATTTTTCCCTCACAGATAGCTGTAAAACAGGCCGTCGAGCAGCCGCGTCCAGCCGCTGACCAGCACGAACAGCAGGATTTTCAGCGGCAGCGAAATGGTCATGGGCGACACCATCTGCATCCCCAACGCCAGCAGCACGTTAGAGACGATCAGATCCATGACGATAAAAGGGATAAAAATCAAAAAGCCGATTTTAAAGCCGTTTTGCAGCTCCGACAGCACAAAAGAAGGGATCAGCAGCAGCGGGCTGTCGTGCGCGATGGTGGCCGACATCTCTTTTGGCCACATGCGCTGCGCGTTTTCCTGCAGATGGATCAAAATGTCCGGATCGGTGTTCTTTACCATAAATCGCTTTAGCGGCTCCGCGCCGTTACTGACCGTATAGTCGAGCCGCTCTGCAGACTGCGTATCAATCGGTACCGTTTTTACCCGCTGGCTGATCTCGTTGAAAACCGGTGCCATGACAAACAGCGAGGCGGCCAATGCAATGCCGTAAATCGCCATGTTGGGCGGCACCTGCTGTACGCCCATGGCGTTGCGGGTCAGCATCAGCACCATAGAAATTTTTAAGAAGCAGGTGCAGACAATCATTAAAATGGGCACCAGCGACAGCGCGCCCAGAAACAGCGCCAGCGTCATGGGGTTCAGCGACAGAGAGTCCATGCGCCTACCGCGCCAGCGGGTTGTGGCCCGGCAGCATCTGGGTGATTTGCAGACCAAGACGGCCCTCGACGTCAACCAGCTCGCCTTTTGCAACGGCGTAATCACCGTGGCAGAGCAGCGCTTCACCGGGCGTGACGTTATCGATCATCACCGTCGCGCCCGGAGCGAGGGCGGAGAGTTCTCCCAGCGTCAGCCGCAGCTGGCCGCAGCGTACCGACAGCGCCAGCGGCAGTACCGAGAAATCCGTGGCTTCCGTCATCGATCCCTCGTCCCATTCGGGATCGGGAGTGATCGGCTGCTCAAACTCGTCAGGGGGCAAAGTCACGTCATCGTTCTCCATCTCGCTAAGATAAAAATGAGCCGTCGTGCCGGGCACGATCCGCAGCTCTCCGTGCAGCAGACGCCCGGCGCAGCGGATCGTTCCGCGCCCGTCCGGGGCAAAAAAAGCGTGCTGCGGCAGCACTACATCTCCGCGTTTCATCCCGTCTGGCGACAGGATGACTTCGCCGAGCGCTATCGGCACAGCCAGCTTTAAGTCCGCCGGCAGCGGCAGAGTGTCGCGCTGCCAGCCGGGTTTACTCAGAAGCCGCGCCAGGGTGTCTGCAGAAAGCGCCAGCAGGCTGCGCGCCTCTCTGCCTCCCCACTCCAGCGTCATGACCAGCAGAAATTCACCTGCTGCTTTTTCTTCTGTTACAGCTATGTGGCCGAACAACGCCAGAAGTTCGCCAGAAAGTTGACTTTGCCACCATGGCCAGTACCAGCTCTGCTCTGGTGCGGTCGCTGGCAGGGCAAACGTAGGGGTATCGGCCATCAACGAGAGGGCTGCCTGCGCATCGGTCAGCCCCAGCATGCCGGCTTCACATTGCCAGCCGCTCATCTCGCCGGGCTGATGACCATCGGCAAGCGCCAGGCGCAGCACGCCCGCTTCACCCGACAGTTGATAAGCATAAGAACAGCCCGCACCAAGCTGTCCACGCAGCCGTGCAGCCTGTTTACTGAGTTTTTTCAGAGACAGCCTTTTCATGCTTCCTGCTCCGACGCACGTCGTTGAAAACGCAGTCGTACCGGGCCGTTCATGCGCTGACGCAGCGACAGACGACAACGCTCCTGATGCGGCAGCAGCGCACGCCAGGCGGCAGGTTGCAGCTGCAGAGCAATATCCCAGCCGCCCGCCGCCAGCGCGGAAAAGCTGGCCTCAACCTCTCCCAGCTTCGGGAGGATCAGCGTCAGCGTCATTTCAGCGGGTGGGCGCTGCTCCGTGACGGCCAGCAAATCCGTTTCGAGTTCCTGCCACATTGCCATGGCAGGCGGTGCGCCGGAAACGCTGCTTTCGTCCAGTTGCCCAAAGCCCTGCTGCTGGGAATCTGACTGGCCGAAAGTCGGAGGGGAAAACCGCCTCTCCCCCTCTTCGAGCAGTTCGCTGAACAGCGCATCTTCTTCGCGTGCCGGTTTGCGCGGCTCGCGGCGTAGCGCGGTCTTTTCACCGTCGTCGCGAGGCGCCTCTTTACGTTGCGCACTCTGTGCCGCGCCGCGCTGCTGCATATGGCGCTCCGTTGTCTGCCGCTGGAGATCGTGTTGCTGCTGCAATCGTGCCGCCTGTCGCTGTCCGGGAAGGTTAATCATTCGCTTACCTCCTGCTGTAGTAAAAATTCCAGTTTTTCCACGTCGCGCTGTCGCTGCCGCGTTTCCTGGCGCGCCGCCTCGACGTGCTGTTGCTGAACCAACCGGGCCTGAGCCAGTTCCTCTAGCGTGAGCCGCTCACCGTGCACCTTTTTCAGCGCCTGCTGTTCCTGCTCCAGCGCGCGCTCCAGCAAATAGATTGCCTGATGCACACCACAGTTTTGCGCCGCGAATCCCGCTCTCAGCTGCTGATAACCCTGCTGATATTCATTCAGCCGCTCTCCGGCCCGATCCGTTTGCGTTTCCAGCTGGGTTAACCTCTGCTCGTGCTCACGTTGTTGCCTTTCGCTGCGGTTCAATCGCTGGCGGCGGATGGGCAGCAGCATATTTAGCGTGCGCTGCAGCTCGACGGCGACGGTGTCGACAACCGGTTCTGGCTCCGGATTAGCGTGGCGGCGCATACTGGCTCACCTCCGACAGCTGCAGACAGGTTTGCTCAAAACCGGAGGGAGCGCGCATCGCCTGTTGCAGATAGCCGTTGATAGCGCTTTGCGCCTCTACGGCTGCATCCGTCAGGCTGTCATTGCCTGGCTGGTATTCACCCAGCCGGATCAGCATTTCTACCTGCTGCCAGGCGGCCATAAGCTGGCGCACCGAGGTCGCCTCTTTGATCTGCTGACGAGCCACCACGTTGCTCATGGTACGGCTAAGGCTGGCGAGCACGTCGATAGCCGGATAATGACCGCGTTCCGCCAGCTTGCGCGTCAGCACGATATGGCCGTCGATTAGCGAGCGCACTTCGTCCGCCACCGGATCGTTCATGGAATCCTGCTCAATCAATACCGAATAGAGCGCGGTGATGGCGCCGGTGTTGGTCTGCCCGGCCCGTTCCAACAGGGTGGGCAACAGCGTATAGACCGAGGGGGGCAGGCCGCCGCGTCCCGGCGGTTCGCCAAGCGCGAGGCCAATTTCACGCTGGGCGCGGGCGAAACGGGTCAGGGAATCAAGGATCAGCAGCACGCTTTTACCCTGATCCCGAAAGGCTTCGGCAATTGCGGTGGCGGTAAAAGCCGCGCGGGCGCGCTCCATACTGCTGCGGTCAGACGTGGCGCAAAGCAGTACCGTGCGGCTGCGCAGTTCGCTATCCAGCTCGTGGTCAAGAAACTCGCGCAGCTCACGGCCGCGTTCACCAATCAGCCCGAACACAATTACGTCACACGGCGTATTACGCGCCAGTTCGGCCAGCAGCGTGGTTTTGCCGCAGCCCGCGCCCGCGAAAATGCCCACACGCTGACCGACGCCCAGCGTCAGCAGCCCGTCGATAGCCCGCATTCCGGTAGGTAAAGGCGTATCGATTCGGGGGCGGGCAGTCGGTGGCGGCGCGTCACCCAGCACCGGTTTGACATCGTCGGCCTCGCCGGGCAACGCAAATGCGCTGACGCTGCCCGCTTCAATGGGGCGCCCAAAGCCGTCCAGCACGCTGCCTAATAACCGATCGGACACGCGAATGCTGTGCGGCAGAAACAGCGGCATCACGCGTGCGCCCTGCGCGATACCGTCCAGCTGGCCCAGGGCAGAAAGCAGCGTGTGTTGAGGATTGAACCCCACCACTTCCGCCAGCACCAGCGTATTATTTTTGCCCTCGATCTGGCAGAGGTCGCCGATGCGGGCACCCGGCAGGCTGCTCTCCAGCAGAATGCCGCTGATACCGGTGATGCGGCCGTAGATGGCCACCGGCGAGAAACGTGACAGCCGCAGCTGGTGAGCTTCAAACCAGTCGTCAAGCAGAGGAAAAGCGCTCACCAGTTCACCTTTATATGTTCCCGGCCGGCGAATTCAATTTCGCTGGAGGTAATCGCCACCAGCCGCAAATCGCCTACCTGATCGCCAATAAACAGCCGCTCCCCGCCGTCCGTCACCACGTTAGCCCGCTTGCCGGTAGTGATCTGTACGATGCGAAACGGCAGCTTCGCGCTACGCAGCCGCGTATGGTTAACCAGCTGTGGCAAGACGTTGTACTGCGCCTGAAAGCGCGTCAGCATACGATCGAGGATCTGCAGCCGTTCTTTGCTCAGTTCGCCGTTCAGAATCAGGCGCCCTTTATCCATATCAATTTTCACGCCCGGCGTCAGGCCACGGTCACGCAGCATCGCCAGCAGCGGCGGCCGTACTTCCTGCAAGGTTTCCAGCATTTTACGGCTGGAAGGCGTGGTAGAGGTTTGCGCCACGGTAGGTTGAAGTATCCAGCTGATAATCGTGAAGCTCAGCAGCAGGATCAGGCTGACCGACAGCACCTGAATACCGCGAGAGAAAAGCCGTGAAGGCACGGGGGCGGACGCCACCACGGGCGCGGCCGCGGCCGCCGGGACAACGGGAGACGGTGCCGCGTGCATCGCTTCCCAGGGCTGTTCAGCAGGGGCCAGACAGAGCCAGACCTCGCCCAGCGCAAAAGGCGTATCGGGCGAAAGCGGATCCAGCAGCGTTAGCGCCTCGCCTTCCGCCTGACGTACCGTGCCCTCCATGCCGTGCAGCTGCCAGCGGTCGTCAATAAAGCACAGCGCGGCGTGCTGAGAGGCCACGCCGTCATCCGTTAATTGCAGATCGGCCTCATCGCTCTGACCCAGCGTCCAGCGCCCGCCGCTGACCGGCAATGCCGCTCCATGATGGCGGCCCGTGAGTACGCGTAGCTCAAACATAATCTGCTCCTCAGGCATCGAAAGCGTCGATGCCCTCCTCCAGTTCAAGACGACCGACAACGTTAATTGCCAGGTTGGTTTGCAGCTCGGCAAACGACAGCACCGGCACCTGATGGAATTCATCCTGAATGAGTCCGCGCAGTGGACTACGCAGATCCTGTGCCACCAGCAGTACGGCAAACACCGGTTGTTCCGGCGTAAAGGCGCGACGTAACTGGGCAAGGATCGCCATAGTTTGCTCCTGCATCAGCGCGAAAAAGACTTCGTTTTGCGTCTGGCGCAGCGCGTCACGTAGCTCCTCTTCCATCTCTGGCGTCAGCAGCCAAACGTGCAGGCCATCTTCCTGCGTGTATTGATAGCAGATGTGTTCTTTCAGAGAGATGCGCACCAGATCGGTCAGCAGGCTGACATCTCGCTCGTGCTGGCCATGTTCAATCAGCGCTTCGGCAATAGCACGCACCGAGCGCAGCGGGATCCGCTCCGCCACCAGGTTTTGCAGCACGTTAGAAAAACGCGCAATGGGCATTACCCGCTGTAATTCCTGCGCCAGTTCGGGCTGTTCGGCTTCCAGCCAGCCCATCAGCGCCCGCGTCTCCTGCAGGCCAATAAAGTTGGGGGCGCTGGCGTGAATAGCGTTTTCCATCCTTTTCATCAGCAGATCGTGAAAGCCCCAGCGCGGCACGTTTTCATCCTGGAGCACGGCGTGATCGGCGGGCAACCAGAGCAGCGCCGCTTCCTTCCTGGCCTCCGTGCCCGGCTGCACACCCTCCTGCGCCGCCAGCGCTTCGTGCTCCTGACGGCTGACGGCCAACGTCGCCACACCAAAGGTGCCGACGACGCGTGGGATTTCGTAGACCGAATAGCGAAATTCATCGGCAGGTAACTGTTCCTGAAATTCGATATCAAAGGCGGGCAGCGTGAAACCGTAGTTATAAACGATGCTGTTGCGCAGACGACGGATGGCCTGTACCAGCTCCAGCGTCTCCGCCGTGCCGCGCGCGCTGGAAGGAAATTGCAGCAGATAAGGCCGCGTAGGGTTGAACTGGCGTAAATCTTCCGTGCCGTTCAGCTCGGGTGGGATCACCTCATTTTCCATTTGCGGCTGGCTGGCGACCAGCTCTCTTTTCGCGCGCCAGACCTGGAAGCTGCCGGAAGCCAGCGTCAGCAAGGCCAACACGATAAAGACGCCGGTCGGCATCCCTGGCAGCAGGGCGAAACCGAACATGCCGATAGAGGAAAAAACCCAGGCTTTAGGCTGGCTGGTGAGCTGCTCCGCGATCTCCCGGCCAATATTGTTATCCATGCTGCTGTCGCCGTCAGACGAGACGCGGGTGATGATCATCCCTGCCGTCAGCGAGATCAGCAGCGCCGGGATTTGCGCAATCAGGCCGTCGCCGATGGTCAGCACCGAATAGGTATGCATGGCGTCACCTGCCGGCATGCCCAGCTGCATTACGCCGATGCTGAAACCGCCAATCAGGTTGATAAAGAGAATAACCAAACCGGCAATGGCATCACCTTTTACAAACTTCATTGCGCCATCCATGGCGCCAAACAGCTGGCTCTCTTTCGCCAAATCGACACGCTTGCGTTTGGCGGTATTCACATCGATGATGCCCGCGCGCAGATCGCTGTCGATCGACATCTGTTTCCCCGGCATGGCATCCAGGGTAAAGCGCGCGGCCACTTCTGCCACCCTTTCTGAACCTTTGGTAATCACCAGAAAGTTCACCACGGTCAGGATCAGGAACATGACCATCCCTACCGCCAGGTTGCCGCCGACCACGAACGTCCCGAATGCGGCAACGATATGACCCGCGTCCTGCTGCACCAGAATCTGTCGTGTGGTAGAGATCGACAGCGCCAGCCTGAACATAGTGGTCAGCAGCAGCACCGCCGGAAAGCTGGAAAACGCCAGCGGCTTGGGCAGATACATGGCCAGCACTACCAGCAGCGAAGACAGACAGATATTCACGGCGATCAGCGCATCGATTAGCCCCAGCGGCAGGGGAATAATCAGCATAAACACAATCGCCAGCGCAAACATCGCGCCAATAATTTCGGAGCGCCGCATGGCCGCCAGCGCAATACGATTCAGGATCAAAAACAGGTTATTCATACCGCTCCCTGACTTCCTGCGCGGTTCTGGTTATTAATCAGTTGTGTAATGGCACCGCGTAGCAGCGTCGTCGCTTCCGGCCGATTTTTCTGGTTCTGCCACAGCATCGGTGGGATATCGTTGACCAGCGGCAGTAGCCCGTTCAGGAAGCGCAACCGCGCCTGCGGCTGTTCGCCCGCAAACTCTTTCCCGATGGCGGTAATATCGTTCGGCAGCAGCCCCATTTCTGCAATGCCCAGCAGCCGTTTGGTCATATCCAGCCCGTCGAGGGCGGAGAGCGGTATTTTTCCACCGCTGCGCAACCGGTTAAGCAGCTCGTCGCTTTTGACGATCATCTGCGTCAGCCGGCCTGCCTCGCTCAAACCAAGATGGATTTTGTGCAGCGAGCGCGAAGAGAGCGAAGGCGTCAGTGAAGCAATATCCTCAGCCAGGGCACGCTGAAGCGTACGCAGCCCGGGCCGAAACTGCTCGCGGCCAAAACGTTCCAGCAGGCTGCTCAGGATCACGGCCGCCGACTGGTGCTTAACAATGCCGTGGTAGTAAAGATTACGCATCGACTGTTTTTCGGTGGGATCGGTAGTAAAGCTGGCGATGGAAGATGCCGTATTCAGCCCGGCCCGCACGCGGTCGCCGTACTGCTCGTGGAGTTTATTCAGTGCCTCGCCAGCGGCATTGGCGGTAGTGATATCGCCGCTGCGATCGGCCTCACGCAGCGTCATCCGTAGCAGCAGATCGCAGCGTGCCGGATCGTTGTCCGCCGACGCGACCAGCTGTTCCGCATTTGCCCCTTGTCCCAGTCCCCCTTTCAGCGAGCCAAGCCGCGCTTCCAGCTTCTCTTGCTGCTCATCGTCCAGCAGCTGATAAAGCTCGCCCAGCCGTTCGATACGTTCCACCGCGCTGCGATTGCTGCGCAAATGCTGGGTGTTGATCTGTCGACGGTTCAGGCCCTTACTTTTTTTCTCCATTTTTTCGCTGAACATCATCCCGATCTCTTCCAGCGAATCGGCCAGAGAGTCTGCTGCCAGCGACATATTTACCGGTCTGGCGCGCACATCCGATCCCGGTGCCGCCTGGTCCGCTGCTGCCTGTCCCGTTGCTGCCGGACGCGGGCCATCCTGCTTTAACAGCGTTCTGACCAGCGCCTGTTGATACTGAAGAGAAGAATGGACTTTTATCATCCCGGCCCCAAAGGTTCATTTCGCGATGGGGTTAAGTGGAAAAAAAACCAGGCCGGTTCCCGATTTAAAAAAGTAAAAAAAAGCGCCGGACTGAAACTTTCAACTGACGTTATTAGTGTAAAAACTTGCACAACTATTTTTAATTCTCCGACAAAATTTGTCTCAGACGATTCTTAATTAATTCAGCGAGACCGCGCAGCTCCAGCTATTTCACCTTTTTTTCTACCTGGCACACCCTTTGCAATAACAACGTTATCTGAATAATGCCTGGAGCAAAAAAATGTTAACTGCTACGCCGATTGAAATGTCATTTACCGCTGAAGCCCCGGTCGCCGTTTTATGGCAGGAAATTCTTTGTCAGCAGAATCGCAAACTGCATAATTTTATTCGCAAGCGCGTTTCAAACCGGGAAGATGTGGAAGACATTGCACAAATGACCTGCGTGGAAGTGCTGCGCAACAGCCATAAATTTCTGGGCGCATCGCGGCCAGAAACCTGGCTTTTTGGTATCGCCGCCAATCTAATCCGCAACTACTACAAGACGCATCAGAACCGTTTTCTCTTTGACAGCATTAACGAAGACAACGTGTTGGAGCTGATCCAGGAGTGCGATCCCAGCGATATTATCGCTAACGATCAGCTACTCAGCGTAATGGCCGCCTCGATCGATCGTCTGCCGGAGGAAACGCGCCGGATGTTGACCATTCTGGTCGAACGCAACGGCAGCTATCAGGATGTAGCGACCTCGCTGAATATTCCTTTGGGGACGGTAAAATCGCGTCTGTCACGCGTGCGTGAATCGCTAAAAAGCACGATAAGCTAAGGACAGGCTTTTGTGGTCTGCCTGGCATAATAATTAATTATTTGCGATCTGCCGCCATTTTCAGAATGTGGTTAATGGCCACCCACAGGAATATTTGCTGTACTGTAGGATATGAGGAGTACATTTTTTTGGCTGCGCGATAAGCTGTAATAATTTATGCTTATTATTCCCTTTTCATTAATCAGAGAGAGAAATGCTTTCGTCTGAAATATTTAGTCTCAACGTCAGTAAAGAGCCCTATAATGGCCGAGCTATTTTACCCGACTTCGCGCTTGACCGCGTTAATGATGCCATCTATTTGGTGCGTCAGGATGCGCGGCTGGCTTATATCAATAATAAAGCTTGCGAGATGCTCGGTTATAATTACCAGGCGCTTATTCGATTAAGCTATGCCGATATTGAAGGCGAGCTGCAGGATGCGGATGTCGCCGCACTGTGGTGGAAGCTGAGCCTGCGGCCGGAAGGGATCCGTTTTACCTCGCAGCATCGTATGCACAACGGCGAAATTATTCCGGTTGAGGTCAACTCCAGCGCCTGGGAGCACGAGGGCGAAATGCTGGTGCTGTGCGTGGTGCGCGACGTGCGCGAGCTGAAGCAGCGTACGGAACGCTATCTGCAACAGGAGCAACAGTTTCGCTCGCTGGTAGAAAACTCACCGGATCTGATCGCCCGCTTCGATACTCACCTTCGCTGCCTTTATGCCAATCCGCGCGTGCTCGATCTTATCGGCTGTAGCGAAGAAAAGGCCCGTGGCTGGCGCCTTACCGACAGCATCCCGTTTGACGAACCGGGGATGCAGCTGTTTCGCCTGGTCTCTAATACGCTGGCCAGTGGCGAAAAGAGCGAATCCGAACTGGAGGCGCGCTTTGGCGAACGCGCGATGGTACTGCACGTGCGCTGTGTGCCGGAATACGATTTGAAAGGCGAAGTGGTCACGATCCTCGCCGTAGGGCGTGATATTACTCGCCTGCGGGAAGTGGAGAACGAAGTGCGCGCTGCGCATCATCAGCTGCGCCTGCTGGCCAGTAACCAGCAGGAGCGTACCGAGCTGGAGCGCAAACACATGGCGCGTGAAATCCATGACGAGCTGGGCCAGCATTTAACCAGCCTGCGCGCCGGGCTGTCGGTTATCGGGATGCAAAATAAAAATCCTGCTCGCGTCTCCAGCCAGGTGGACTACCTGATGACGCTGATCGACAGCACTATTCAGGTGGTGCGCGATGTCTCCACCCGGCTGCGCCCCAATATGCTCAATATGGGCCTGGTGCCGGCGCTGGAGTGGCTGCGCGATGAATTCGTTAAAAATGGCGGCTGTAGCTGTATGCTGATTGTGCCGGAAGGCAAACCGGTCGCTCTCTCCGACCAGGTGGTCACGACGGTATTTCGCATCGTGCAGGAGTCGCTCACCAATATTTCCCGCCATGCCCGCGCCAGCAAAGTCTCCATTATTGTACAAACTACCCGTGAGACGATGGTGATCCAGGTGCGCGATAACGGCCGGGGTTTCCAGATGCACTCCGTGCGTCACGACGCCTTCGGGCTGTTAGGGATTAAAGAACGTGTGGATATGCTGAATGGTCAGGTAACCGTCACCAGCCGTCCCGGCGAAGGCACGCAGCTGGAACTGACCCTTCCTTTGAAACACCAGACCTGTCTATCATCAGCAACCAGGGATGCAGGATGAATGATGTTATAAGATC